>RFSL01000281.1 GCA_009923965.1 Flavobacteriia bacterium
AGGATCGTGAGGGAGAAGCTATTTCTTG
This sequence comes from Flavobacteriia bacterium, assembly GCA_009923965.1. GTDB lineage: Bacteria > Bacteroidota > Bacteroidia > Flavobacteriales_D > Crocinitomicaceae > UBA952. The sequence goes on from RFSL01000281.1 coordinate 29, forward strand.
GCATTTGTATGAAACATTGGGGCTTAATAAAAAAGAAACAAAGCGAATTACATTTAATGAGATTACCAAAACGGCCATTTTAAAAGCCATTGAAAAACCAAGAAATATAAATAAAGAATTGGTAGATGCGCAACAAGCTCGAAGAATTTTAGATCGAATTGTTGGATTTGAACTTTCACCAGTTTTATGGAAAAAAATTAGACCAAAACTTTCAGCCGGCAGAGTTCAGTCAGTTGCCGTTCGATTGATAGTTGAAAGGGAAAAAGAAATTGAATCTTTTAGTACAAGCACTTTCTTCAGAGTAAATGGCTTATTTGAAGCATTAAAAGGGAATTTGAAGACAGAATATTGCAGGCAATTAGCTGATGAAAGCGAAGCAAAAAAACTTTTAGACAGGTGTTTAAAAAGTTCTTTTTTTGTTGATGAAATTCAACAAAAGCCGGCTACTAAAACTCCATCAGCGCCATTTACAACATCAACTTTGCAGCAAGAAGCTAGTTTAAAACTTGGGTTTTCAGTTACAAAAACAATGCTTGTTGCACAACGACTCTATGAATCTGGTATGATTACCTACATGAGAACAGACTCTGTAAACCTTTCAGAAACAGCAATTCAAGAAGCGAAAAATGCAATTGAAACAAATTACGGGATTGATTATTCAAAGCCAACAAAATATACAAGTAAAAGTGCAGGAGCTCAAGAAGCACACGAGGCAATACGACCTTCAGACTTTCAACGAACATCAATTTCAGGAGAAAATGACGACATGCGTCTTTATGATCTTGTTTGGAAACGGGCGATTTCTTCTCAAATGGCACATGCTAAATTGGAACGCACAACCATTAAAATTGGAGGTTTAGATAACGGTGACTATTTCACTGCAAAAGGAGAAGTGATTCGTTTTGATGGTTTTTTAAAAGTTTATCTTGAATCACAAGTTGAAGATGGTGATGATGACGATTCAGACGATTCAATTCTTCCAAGTGTTGAACAAAACGAAAAATTAAATCAAAAAGAAATAACCGCAACTGAACGATATACGCGACCACCTGCAAGGTATGTTGAGGCATCTTTAGTGAAAAAATTAGAGGAATTAGGAATTGGTAGACCATCAACTTACGCACCAACAATTTCAACAATTCAAAAAAGAGGCTATGTTGAGAAAAAAGAACGAGAGGGAGAACTAAGAAGTTTTACCGTTTTAAAATTAAGCAAGGAACAAATTAATAGAGATGTAAAATCTGAAACTACCGGAAAAGATAGAAATAAACTTTCGCCTACTGATATTGGAATAGTGGTTACTGATTTTTTAAATCAACATTTTGAC
>RFSL01000282.1 GCA_009923965.1 Flavobacteriia bacterium
GCTCTAACCAACTGAGCTACAACCTCCATTTTAGTGGCACAAATATACTAATTTCTTTTAAATAAATACTGCATCAGATTGTTGAGAACAAAACTATTTATGGCTTTTTTATTTTGACAGAAGAGATTTCTATATTTCAATTCAATGCCCAATTAGTCCTGTCTAAACTTCTGTACTGTATTGCTTCAGCAATATGGGCCGCTTCAATTTTTTCTTTAGACTCTAAATCAGCAATTGTTCTAGCAACTTTAAGTATTCGATCATAAGCACGAGCAGAAAGACCCATTTTATCCATTGCAATTTTTAACAACTGACTTCCTGCTTTATCAATTTTACAGTGTTCTTCAAACTCCTTCATTGACATTTGCGCATTGCAGTGAATACCATTTCTTAAGAGATACCTGTTTTTCTGAATTGTTCTTGCAGCTCCAACACGCTCTCTTATTTCTTTACTTCCTTCACTGGGTTTGGAATTTGCTAATTCATCAAAAGAAACTGGAGTTACTTCAATATGAATGTCTATCCGATCAAGTAAAGGGCCAGAAATTTTGTTTAAATATCTTTGCACAACTCCAGGCCCGCATACACATTCTTTTTCGGGGTGATTGAAGTAGCCACATGGACACGGATTCATTGCTGCAACTAACATAAAACTTGCGGGATAGTCGATTGAGAATTTTGCTCGAGAAATATTGACTGTCCTATCTTCTAAGGGTTGTCGCATGACTTCCAGCACAGTTCTTTTGTATTCTGGTAATTCATCTAAAAATAGAACGCCATTGTGAGCTAAGGAGATCTCTCCAGGTTGTGGATAAGACCCGCCGCCGATTAATCCAATATCAGAAATAGTGTGATGTGGTTTTCTAAATGGTCTTTGAGAAATAATTCCAACTTGCCCTTTAACTTTCCCAGCTACACTATGAATTTTTGTAGTTTCTAGTGCTTCATCCAAACTCATGGGAGGTAAAATACTGCCTAATCGTTTTGCTAGCATTGATTTTCCTGAGCCAGGTGGACCAATTAAAATTACATTATGACCACCAGAAGCTGCAATTTCAAAGGCTCTTTTAATATTCATTTGTCCTTTTACATCTCTAAAATCAAGCTCAAAATTTTCTATTAATTGTCCAAATTGCTTTTCTACATCAACAATTGTTTGTTGCATTCCTCCTTTTTCTTGATTTAAAAATTTTATTACTTCTGATAAATTTTCGGCGCCAAATACCTCTAAGTTATTTACAACAGCAGCCTCCAGTGCATTTGCTTTAGGAACAATGATTCCTTTAAATCCTTCTTCTTTTGCTTGCAGCGCAATAGCCAAAATACCTCTTGTGGCTTAA
>RFSL01000283.1 GCA_009923965.1 Flavobacteriia bacterium
TACAAATACAGTCAAAATGAGACAGTTAAAAATCGCTAAACAAGTTACAAACAGAGAAACGGCATCTCTTGATAAATACCTTCAAGAAATTGGTCGAGTTGATCTTATTACAGCTGATGAAGAAGTTCAATTAGCACGTAAAATTCGTGACGGTGACCGTCAGGCATTGGAGCGATTAACAAAAGCAAACTTGCGATTTGTTGTATCTGTTTCTAAGCAATATCAAAATCAAGGCTTAGCACTTCCGGATTTAATAAATGAGGGTAATGTTGGCTTAATTAAAGCCGCAGAGCGTTTTGATGAAACTCGTGGATTCAAGTTTATTTCTTATGCTGTTTGGTGGATTCGCCAGTCGATTTTGCAAGCTCTTGCCGAACAAGCTAGAATTGTCCGTTTACCACTAAATAAAATTGGAAACATAAATAAAATAAACCGCGCTTATTCTGAATTGGAACAAAAATTCGAGCGACCGCCATCAGCAGATGAATTAGCAGAGTTTTTAGAATGCACAACTGAGGAGGTTAAGCAATCTCTTGCACAGAATGGTCGACATATTTCAATGGATGCACCACTTGTTGATGGTGATGAATCTTCTTCGAGCATGTACGATGTCATGGTGGGTGATTCACTGCCTGGTCCAGAAGCAAACCTAGTCTTAGAATCTTTGCGATCTGATATTCGAAGTTCACTGACTTCATTAACGCAAAGAGAAAGCGATGTTGTAAATATGTTTTATGGGTTGGAAGGTGCAACTCCAATGTCTTTAGAAGAAATTGGAACTAAATTTGATTTAACGCGGGAACGGGTTAGACAAATTAAAGAAAAAGCAATTCGCCGTTTAAAGCATACTTCTAAAAATAGAACTTTAAAGAGTTACTTGGGATAATTTAGAGTGAATCAACATCAATAACAATTCGAATTGGTTTATTGGCGGGTTTAGCATAAAACTCATCGATTGTCAAAGCAATTCGTTCCTTTACTTTTTTATCTGAAGCGGAGCGTTCAATTTTTAGTTTTATTTCCTTTAAAAATAAATTCTGAATTCTTTTAATGAGTGGAAACTCAGGTCCTAAAACACGTTCTTTAAATACATTTCGCAAGGATTGTGCTAATTCCAATGCAGCTCGGTCTACTAAAAATTCTTCCTTGTGTTTCAATGTTAGGGTTATCATCTTATAAAATGGTGGATAGAAAAAATTTTCCCGCTCTATGATTTCATTTTTGTAAAAACCGAAATAATCGTGTTTCATTACTAATTGAATAACCCAATGTTCTGGATCTGCGGTTTGGATAATTACTTTCCCTCTTTTTTCTTTTCTCCCTGCTCTTCCAGCAAC
>RFSL01000284.1 GCA_009923965.1 Flavobacteriia bacterium
TTGAGCAGGTGAAAAATAAGTTTGGTTATATTATTCAAGTAATTATGCATTCTGATAGAAAAAATGCAGCTTTTGAACCTATTAACTGATGTTACGCAGCCCCTATTTTTCATATTTATATGATAGACTATTTTTGCAAGATGGACAAAGCGAAGATTAGAGATTTATACACAGATTATTTGTTGTCAAGTTTGGGAAAAACTACGGCCACTGGCTTATCACGTTTATTAGACAAACTGGTGTCACACGATCAGATTACACGTTTTATAAGTACACTAGAGACTGGATCAAAAGAGCTTTGGAAGGAAGTTAAATCTTTGGTTAGAGCGCATGAAACAGAAGATGGATGTTTAATATTTGATGATACCATCATAGAAAAAGCTTACACGGATGAAAATGACATCATGTGTTGGCACTGGGATCATAGCAAAAAAGAGAATGTAAAGGGAATTAATTTATTGAATGTCACATATCATAGTGGAGGAACTGTTGTTAGCGATGCAGCTACCAAGTTAGCTGCACTACGTGTCCCCATTGACTATGCAGTGGTTCATAAAACTGTTCGTTTTTGCGAGATGAAAACCAAGAAAGAAAAACGCCAAAGCCCGATTACAAAAAATGAAATACTGCGAGAGATGCTTGCTCGTGCGATAGTTAACCAATTGAAATTCAAGTATGTATTAGCTGACAGCTGGTTTTCATCCGCAGATAACATGCGCTTTATTCAAAAAAAGGAAAAAATTTTCATCTTCGATATGAAATCAAATCGTCTGGTAATGGATGAAAAGCTAGATAGAAACAAAGGTCAGTGGACTAATTTGGAGACGTTTAAATTAACTGAAAATACCCCTACAAAAGTTTGGATAAAAGACTTGGATTTTTCTGTCTTGGTTTGCAAACAAGTCTTCATAAACAAGGACGGAAGTGCAGGAGTGCGGTTTTTGGTTTCAAATGATCTCAACTTGTCCGCTGATTATTTTACAACACTTTACAAAAAACGGTGGAGTGTAGAAGAATATCATAAAAGTCTCAAACAAAATGCAGGAATAGGGCAATCTCCTACACGAACGGTACAAACTCAATCAGCACATCTGTTTTCATCCATTCTTGCATATGTGAAGCTTGAACGATTAAAATTGTGCAGAAAATTAAATCACTTTGCACTCAAAGCCAAAATTTATCTCGCCGCTAATAAAGCTGCTTGGGAAGAAGTACAAAAAATAAATTTTCAACCTACTGCGTAACATCAGTTAATAGGTTCAAAAGCTGCATTTTTTCTATCAGAATGCATAATTACTTGAATAATATAACCAAACTTATTTTTCACCTGCTCAA
>RFSL01000285.1 GCA_009923965.1 Flavobacteriia bacterium
CCTCTCAAAACTCCTCCATAAACTACTCCCACTAACTCACGAGAGCATCCTTAAGTTGCTTTTTTTTTTGCAGTTCTGATTGAGTTTAAATCTCTTTTCAGGCTGGATTCTTTCGTTTTACACCGACAAAAAACATTGAAAATGTAATCATTAATAATACATGTGCAATGTCTAGATCATTAAAGTATCTATGAAAGGAATATTTTGTTGCGTGTACAATTCCCGTTAGAAATAAGACCACTATTCCATAAGCAATCCATAAATACGTTTTGTCATTTTTTGCATACATAAAATGAATTATCATTACAGGAATTAATGCAAGTGCAGAATAGATCGTTACGACCTTATAATCCTTGAAAATAAAAATAGCAAGAATAAAAATAGCTAATTGTATCGAGGTAATCCGTATTGCTGTTTTTGTGTGCGTGGAAAACGCTAAAGCCGTTACTATAGTTGCACGCTGAGAAAAATAGGCTGAGCTAATATTTAAAACTTGCAAGGGTAAATATATTGACATATAGAGAAGTCCATCTTTCGACGGGAAAAAAGCATGCGTGAATATTCCTAAAAAACTTCCAAAGCTAGTTACTAAAAAAAAATAACTCCAAAAAAAATCGCCTTCTTTTTTAGATTTTTGTCTATGGATTATTAAGAAGAAAATTAAACTCATACACGAAAGTATAATGTTGGTAAAAACAGTTACAGGCTCGTGTATAATTACATTTCCCAGTTGTATGTAAGTGTCTGGTCGAATCATATTTTAAAATTACTCCGATAAAAGTAAAAATTAAAATAGCAAACACAATCAAATATGGATTTTAATAACATCATTGATGTTCGTAGTATAGCGTGGAGAGAGCATTTCTTGCTTCATTTTCCAAACTCTTTTCAAATCTTGACTTGCCAGTTTTACCTTTTGCCTACCAAATGCTGCATTTAATTGATCCATGACTTTCATTAGGATAGTGTGTTTTGGGTTGCTATTTTCAAATAAAGACAACTGTAACTGCTCTTCTGGCTTGAAATCCATAATAATTACGCCAGCTTTTTTATAGCTTATTCCTTCTTTGAAAATAATTTTTAATCCCTCACACGCAAACTTGGAGATTTCTATACTAGAATTTGTAGGAAAAGGCAGTTTTAGCGTAACGCTTTTTCGATACTGCTCTAAATCTTTCCGGTGAAAATTTGTCTGAATAAATACGATTAATGAGGTGCAAGATGATTTTTGAGCTCTTAATTTTTCCGCACACAAAACTGAAAATGTGATTATGCGTTCTTCTACTTCAGCATACTTAGTAATATTTCTTTCAAATGAGCGCGTAGTAGCAA
>RFSL01000286.1 GCA_009923965.1 Flavobacteriia bacterium
TTTTACTGAAGGAATTAGAGATTATATTACAAAATACAATGCCTATTTACAGCAGCAAATTGGAAATCCAGAGGGTGAAGATTTGCCAAATAAAAAATACTACGATCCTAGGAAATACATAAGATTAGGACAAGAAACTTTTATGATTCGCTTGGAACAAGCATTTGGTGACCTAAACAATATAAATACATTATCCTAAATAAAAAAAATGAGTTGGTTTAAACGAAATAAAGAGGGAATTACAACCTCAACAATTGACAAAAAAGAAATTCCCGAAGGATTGTGGGCCCGTTGTTCTAATTGTAAGACACTTTTTTCTTCAGAGGATTTAGCAAAAAATAGCTATGTCTGTGATCGCTGTTCTCACCATGAGAGAATTGGTTCAGAAGAATATTTTAAACTCATTTTTGATGAGGGGAAATACAAAGAGCTAAATCCAAATATCGTTTCTGGAGATCCTCTTGGTTTTGAAGATACAAAAAAATATACTGATCGGGTAAAAGCTACTCAAAAATCAAGCGGATTAAAAGATGCGATCCGAACTGCAAAAGGAAAGATTGATGGGATGGATTTTATCATTGCTGCAATGGACTTTTCCTTTATTGGAGGTTCAATGGGTTCAGTAATGGGAGAAAAAATTGCAAAAGCCATCGACGAAGCAATTAAACTCAAAGCTCCATTTATGATTATTTCAAAATCTGGTGGTGCAAGAATGATGGAAGCAGGTTATTCTCTCATGCAAATGGCAAAAGTTTCAGGGAAATTAGGGCAACTTTCGGATGCTAAACTTCCTTATATTTCCTATTTAACTGATCCAACAACTGGTGGTGTTACTGCATCTTTTGCAATGCTTGGTGACATAAATATATCTGAACCTGGAGCACTCATTGCTTTTGCTGGTCCGCGTGTTGTAAAAGAAACAATTGGAAGAGATTTACCAGATGATTTTCAAACTTCAGAATTTTTACTAGAGCATGGCTTCTTAGATTATATTGTTGATAGAACAGAAATTCGAGAAAAATTAAGTCTTTCTATAAAAATGTTCATGAACTAATCATGGCTATTCGGGTCGTGAAACTGAATGAGGACAGTTCATGGATGTGGGAAAGTGATTCTTTATCAATACTTGTTGATCCTTGGTTTACAGTTTCACAAATAGATCTTGCACCTTGGTTTTCTGAACAGTTTCACTTGAATCCACAGCCATTAATTTCTGATATAAAAAAACCTCATTATATTTTTATTTCACATCCATTTACTGATCATTGTAACAAGGAAACATTGCTTCAATTTGATCCAACTATTCCAATTATAGCAGATA
>RFSL01000287.1 GCA_009923965.1 Flavobacteriia bacterium
TTCTTGCCATTCCTGATATTAATTACCGCTTAACTGTAATGGTCGACTATAAATCTCCAGTTCTTGGAACGCAGCATGCTAGCATGTATAATATTGGGGAATTTAAAACAGAAATAGCGCATTGCCGAACTTTTGTTTTTCTAAGAGAATTGGAATTTCTTGCAACCAACAACTTAATAAAGGGAGGAGACCTGGACAATGCTATAGTTTTAGTCGATCGCACAGATATTCCAAAAGAAGAACTCAATCGCCTTGCAAAATTATTAGGAAAAGAAGATTTAAAAGTCGAAGTTAATACTTTAGGGGTTCTGAATACCATCAAGTTGCAACATGAAAATGAACCTGCAAGACATAAATTATTAGACATTGTTGGTGATTTAGCACTTCTTGGAAAACCTATAAAAGCACATATTTTAGCTGCGCGCCCCGGGCATTTTGGAAATATTGAATTTACAAAAATATTAAAGGCGCAATTAAAAAAACAAGAAAATATGGGGCGTGTTTTTGATTTAAGCAAACCTCCATTATACGATATCAATGCAATAGAAAAAATGTTGCCCCATCGATTTCCCTTTCTTATGGTAGATAAAATCATGGAAATAACGGAAAACTCGATTATCGGTGTAAAAAATGTAACAATGAATGAGCCAATATTCACCGGTCATTTTCCTGGAAACCCGATTTTTCCGGGAGTTTTACAAATAGAAGCAATGGCGCAAGTTGGAGGAGTATATGCATTAAGTAACATCGAGGATCCTCATCTTTACTCAACCTATTTTCTAAAAGTTGACAATGTTAAATTTAAGCAAAAAGTTGTTCCAGGAGACACTTTAGTTTTTGAATTAACTCTTTTATCACCGATTCGCAGAGGATTAGTTGAAATGAGAGGAACAGCATATGTGAATGGGAAAGTTGCAACAGAAGCAGATATGCTTGCACAATTAATTAAAGATAAAGAATAAAAATGATAAGTACTCTTGCATCTGTTTCGCCTAAAGCAAGTTTAGGAAAAAATGTAAAAATAGATCCGTTTTCTTCTATTCACGATGATGTTGTTATCGGAGAAGGAACTTATATTCATTCAAATGTTACAATTTATCCTGGAACACGAATTGGTAATCATTGTGAAGTTTTCCCTGGAGCTGTTATTGGAGTAATACCTCAAGATTTAAAATTTGATGGAGAATATACAACTGTAGAAATTGGAAATAATACTAAGATCCGAGAATGCGTAACAATTCACAGAGGTACAAAAGATAGAATGAAAACTAGTATTGGTTCAAATTGTCTTTTAATGACTTATGTTCATGTAGCTCATGA
>RFSL01000288.1 GCA_009923965.1 Flavobacteriia bacterium
ATTATCTCTGCTAAAAAAGACTCGCCAATTCCCTGCGTTAGTGCTGTTTTATGATAGATGGATTTTAAACTAAATTTTTCTTTTAATCTTGGAATAACTTCCTCCAACATAATTCCTTTCATTTCATAAGGAACCCCGGGAAGACTAATGAATATTTTTCCTTTTTCTTCAAACCACATTCCAGCTGCAGTTCCGTAATTATTGTTCAAAATCACACAATTTAGAGGTAGTTCTGCTTGTTGAATATTCGCTTCAAGCATCGGTCGGTTTCTTTTGAAGAAATAATCCTCAATTTTCTTTAATGTAGGAAGATGAACTTCTAAACGTGTGTTAAAATAGCTACAAAGTGTATGTTTAGTTATGTCATCTTTCGTTGGACCTAAGCCTCCAGTTATAATAATGCAGTCTGTATTTGAATCGATTGAATCCAAGGAACTTTGTATTGCTTCAGTGGTATCTGAAATAACTGTAGTACGAATAATACGTGCTCCAATAAGCGACATTTCTTGTCCAATCCAAGCTGCGTTGGTATTAATTGTTTGTCCAATCAATAATTCGTCGCCAATACATAGGATTTCAATGTTCATTTTTTTTTGAATTTTGCAATTGATTCGATGTGTCCAGTGTGAGGAAATTGATCTACTAATGAAAATTTATCCAATTCATAGCCCGCTTGAAGAAGTGTATTTGTATCTCTTGCTTGAGTTGAGGGATTGCAGGAAATATAAACAATATTTTTTGCTCCGAGATCAATGACTTTTTGTAAGGTTTTCGGCGCAATTCCAGCTCTTGGTGGATCCAGTACAATTGTAGCAATTGTCCCATTAAATTCAGGGTGTTGTTTGAGAAACTTTCCAACATCTGCTGCAAAAAATGAAATGTTTGAAATTTGGTTGTTCGCTGCATTTTTTTTCGCGTCTTCAATTGCTTCTTCAACAATGTCAACACCAATTATTTGAACGTCTTCGTTTCTTTTGGAAAGTAATTGACCGATAGTTCCTGTTCCACAAAACAAGTCCATTACAACTTCATTTTCGGCAATATCTTCTTCAAAAACATAATCCAATGCTTTTGAGTAGAGAAGCTCTGCACATTTTGGATTTGTTTGAAAAAAACTCTCCATGCTTATTTGAAAGTCTAAGCCAAGAATTTTTTCTTCGATAAATGCCTGACCAAAAATTAATTTACAAGTGCCATTTTCAATCTTTGATCGGTCAGCAACATTGTCATTTCGCGTATGCTGAAATCCTGCTATTCTCTCTCCAAAAAGTTCTTTTAAATAAGCTGCAATTTCTTGTATATCGAATTTTTCAATTCCT
>RFSL01000289.1 GCA_009923965.1 Flavobacteriia bacterium
TATTATATGGGTTCAACGAGCTAAAAATACTTCATTACAAGAAGAAAATTAATTAACGAGCTAAAATTTAAAAAGTGGAAACTACCTTAGATATTTTTATAAAGTCTATTTTCTCTGAAAATATGATTTTTGCTTACTTTCTCGGAATGTGCTCTTATTTGGCCGTTTCTAAAACCGTTAAAACTGCCGTAGGATTAGGTGCAGCTGTCGTTTTTGTACTTGTTGTTACAGTTCCATTGAACTGGCTTTTAGAAAATTATTTACTGAAAGCAGGTGCTTTAGAATGGTTAAACCCAGCTTGGAAGGAAATTGATTTAAGTTTTATTTCTTTCATTATGTTTATTGCTGTGGTTGCTTCTGTTGTACAATTGGTTGAAATGATTGTAGAAAAATTCTCTCCTGCTCTTTATGGAGCACTTGGAATTTTCTTACCTCTTATAGCTGTTAATTGCTCAATATTAGGTGGCGCCTTGTTTATGCAAGAGCGTCAATATTCAACTTTTTTAGATGTTACGGCATTCTCATTGGGCTCAGGGATTGGATGGGCAATTGCAATTATCTTAATAGCCGGTATTCGTGAAAAAATTCGTTATTCAAAAATTCCAGATGCATTAAAAGGCTTAGGCATTACATTTATCATCACTGGTTTAATGGGACTAGCTTTCATGAGTTTTAGCGGTATAAAATATGTTGATGAAGTAAAGAAAGAAAAACCAAAAAATTCGGAGTCTTCTTCCTCAAAAACAAATGAATTATCAACTTCTAAATCAAGTAAACAATGAGTTTAAGTTTATTAATGACTGTAACGATTGTAATTTTTCTATTCGTTACATTATTACTTACGGCAATGTTGCTTTTTGCAAAAGCTAAACTTACTCCTAAAGGATTAATTTCAATCGATATTAATAATGGAGAAAGGATAGTAGAGGTAGGTGGAGGTTCAACCTTACTTACTACATTGAGCAATAATGGTGTTTTTTTACCTTCTGCTTGCGGTGGAGGTGGTACATGTGTTCAATGTAAGTGCCAAGTTTTAGAAGGTGGTGGAGAAATTTTACCAACTGAAATACCGCATTTTTCACGAAAGCAAATCGCAGATAATTGGCGTTTAGGTTGTCAAGTGAAGGTGAAAGAAAATATGAAAATTCATGTGGAAGAAGAAGTTCTTGGTATCAAAGAATGGGAAGCTACCGTTATTTCTAATCACAACGTTGCAACTTTTATTAAAGAATTTATTGTAGAAATTCCAGAAGACATGGACTATAAAGCTGGTGGCTATATTCAAATAAAGATACCAGTATGTGAAGT
>RFSL01000290.1 GCA_009923965.1 Flavobacteriia bacterium
ATCTGCTATTGGATCTGTGTTCATTTTATTACTGTTTCAATATTACCAACTACCTTTTTTCACTCCTGGGATTTTTCCAGCAAGTGCCATCTCTCTAAATGTTACTCTTGAAATTCCAAATTGCCTCATGTATCCACGAGGCCTACCTGTAAGTCCACATCTATTATGTTTTCTAACTTTTGCAGAATTTGCAGGAAGCTTTTGTAAACTCATCATCGCATCCCATTTAGCTGACTGAATTTCTTCAGAGTTATCTGTGGATTTAAGTATTTTGGTTAATGCTTCTCTTTTCTTAGCGTAACGTTCTACTAATCTTTCTCTTTTGCGCTCTCGCGCCTTCATTGATTCTTTAGCCATTTTAGTCTATTTATTTATAAATGGAAAACCGAATGCATCTAATAGTGCTTTTGCTTCTTCATCACTTTCAGCTGAAGTTACAAAGCTTATATCCATTCCTAAAATACGATTTACTTTATCGATATCGATTTCAGGAAAGATAATGTGCTCTTTTACTCCTAAATTAAAGTTTCCTCTACCGTCAAATCCTTTTGGATTGATTCCTCTAAAGTCACGTGTTCTTGGAAGTGCAACAGCAAGTAATCGATCTAGAAAATCATACATTCTATCTCCTCTTAGAGTAACCTTTGTTCCAATTGGCATTCCTTTTCTCAATTTGAAATTTGAAATATCTTTCTTGGATAAAGTTGTAATTGCTTTTTGTCCAGCAATGCGAGATAAATCTGCAGCAGCGTTTTCAATTATTTTCTTATCAGCAACTGCATCACCAATACCTTGGCTCAATACAATTTTCTGTAACTTCGGAACCTTCATCACAGATTTGTATCCGAATTGTTCTTTCAACGTTTGAATAATCTCTCCGTTGTATCTTTCTTTTAATCTTGGCGTGTAACTCATTATTTAATCACCTCCCCTGATTTTTTTGCATAACGTACTAATTTACCTTTATCATTTTCTTTTCTTCCGGTGCGAGTTGGAACACCATTTACTACGACCATAAGGTTTGATAAATGAATTGTTCCTTCTTTATCTTCAATCCCACCTTGAGGATTTGCTGCACTAGGTTTTGTGTGGCGCTTGATCATATTAGCACCAGCAACAATTGCTCTCATTTTGTTACGGTCAATAGAAAGGATTTTACCTTCTTGACCTTTCGATTCTCCGCTCATTATCTGAACAGTATCACCAATTTTAACATGTAACTTCTTTTGCATCTTTATTTAATTATAACACCTCAGGTGCCAATGAAACAATTTTCATGTAATTATTTTCTCTTAAT
>RFSL01000030.1 GCA_009923965.1 Flavobacteriia bacterium
CCAACCATTTCGTGGTTCACAAGATTTCCTAAGCGAATACAGGTGCAACCTATAGCAATTGCAGCAGAAAGTCGATCTAAAACCCATAAATATGATTTTTTAATTACATTTCTTGAAAAAAGATACAGAGAAATGAGAAGTGCGATTGCTGCTCCATGACTTGCGAGACCGCCTTCCCAAACTTTAAAAATATCGAGAGGATTTGAGAAATAACCATCCGGTCCGAAATAAGGTCCATAAAAAAGAACATGCCCAAGTCTTGCTCCAATAATTGTGGCTAAAACCATGTACATAACTAATTTATCTAATATTTCGTTTGAAATATTTTCTTTCTTAAATATCTGCTTTACAATAAAATAGCCAATTACAAGTCCACCAACAAAGAGTAAACCATATAAGTTAGGTGTTTTCCATCCTTCTATTATTTCTGAATCTACAGACCAGTTAATTGCTAATAACATTTATTATTTATTTGATTGTTGAATCAAAGATAAAGGTTTTTCCTTATTGGCTTTAAATATGAGTTTTTGTGAGCGACCTTTTTTAAATATTTGGTTACTATTTTCAATTCCTTTTCTCAGGTCTTTTTGTGTTTCCTCAGGTAAATGTGTTATTTCAAGGCATTCTAGAGAACAGCAATTCTCCATTTTTACCATACATGAACTACATTGAATAAAAAGCAAGTGACACGAGTTATTCATGCAATTTGTATGCGTATCTGCGGCTTCTCCACATTGGTGGCAAACGGCGATCACATCATCTGTAATTCTTTCTCCTCTTCGCTCGTCGAATACAAAATTTTTACCGATAAATTTATTTTCAATTCCTAGTTCTCTAACTTCGTTGGCATATTTAATTATTCCTCCTTCTAATTGGTGTACATTTTTAAATCCGCGGTGTTTGAACCATGCTGATGCTTTCTCGCAGCGTATTCCTCCAGTGCAATACATCACGATATTTTTATCTTCCTGTCCTTTTAAATAAGTGCTTTCAATATGTGGAAGGGATTCACGAAAAGTATCCACATCTGGTAAAATAGCTCCCTTGAAGTAGCCAACTTCAGATTCGTAATGATTTCTAAAATCGATTAAAATGGTTTCATTGTCATTTGTCAAAGTATTAAATTCTTGGGCGTTCAAATGTTTTCCTTTATTTGTGACATCAAAGGTCTTATCAATTAGTCCATCTGCAAGAATTTTATCTCTAACCTTAATTTTTAATTTCAGAAAAGTAAATTCTGCTTCGGCATCGTCTACTGCAAAATTTAAGCGAATTCCATTAAGGAAAGTAATTTCATAAAGTTCTTCTCTAAATTGACTCAAGTAATTTGTTGGAATTGCAATTTGAGCATTAATTCCTTCAGTTGCAATGTAGGTTCGTCCCACAATGTCCAACTTTGACCACATTAGAAATAAGTGATCTCTGAATAAGCGAGGGTTTGCTATATGAGCATATTGGTAAAAAGAAATAGTAACAAATTTATGTCCAACCTCTTTTAATTTTGCTTCAAGTTCCTGCTTATTTAATGTATTCCACAGTTGCATGCTATGTTGAATTAAATAATTAAAGTGCAAAATTACGGATATTTTTTTTGAGATTTTTACGTTAGATTTTAAAAATGATTACAATTTGACGTTAAAATAATTTTATCTTTGTACAAGCCTCAAAAAGGCGTTTATGAAATCAAGCATACAATTTATCTTTAATAATTCAGAACTTGGAGCAGGGACTAGAGGCGCTTCTCTTGGTGCAAATGCTATTTTAGTAGCTGCAAGATTTAAGTCGAGTTTACTTTTCAAAAATCGCAGTATCCAAACAGTAAAAAATTTTAATGAACTTTTGGATCGTGAAAATACATTTCCATTTGCAAAACACATTGATGGAATGCTGGATGTTTTTGAGGCCACATCAAAAGAAATAAGCAATGTGTTAGCGGAGAAAAAATTTCCATTAATCATTGCTGGAGACCATTGCTCTGCAGGTGGAACAATAAAAGGCATTCAATCAGCAAATCCTGGAAAAAGAATTGGAGTTGTTTGGCTTGATGCTCACTCAGATTTACATTCTCCGTATACAAGTCCTTCTGGAAATTTACACGGCATGCCAATAGCAACGGCTTTGGGTATTGATAATTTAGAATCTCAGTGTAACAATATTGATAGTATTACCGCGAATTCTTGGAATAAATTAAAATCATCCGCTCTTAGACCAGAAGATTTAGTCTATATTGGTGTTAGAGACACAGAAAAAGAAGAGGATTATTTAATTCAAATTTTGAATTTAAAAAATTTCACAGTTGAAGAGGTTCGTTCTTTGGGAATTTCAAAGGTAATTACTGATATTTCTGCTCGTCTTGTGTCCTGTGATATAATTTATGTTTCCTTCGATGTAGATTCTATGGACCCTGATTTAACATCATATGGAACAGGAACTCCAGTAAAAGGAGGGTTTAGTCCTGATGAAATAAAAGGTATTTTGAAAGGTCTTTTGCTTTTTCCAAAAACAATTGCGCTTGAGTTAGTGGAGGTAAATCCATGCTTAGATGATAAAAACAAAATGGCTGAAGTTGCTTTGGATATTCTTGAGCACATTGTTGAGGTATTAGAGCAGAAGTAATGGAAGAGAAAATTAAAGCGGTATTAGTTGAGTATTCCAATCTCTTGTTTGCTACTGAGATTAGCCAGGATTTAATTCAATTTCAAGCAACACGAAAGGATGTTGAAGGCGATTTAACCTTACTTGTCTTTCCTTTTGTAAAGCTAATGCGTTGTTCTCCAGTTGAAGCAGGTGAGAAAATAGCAAATTTCATTATCGAAAAAATTCCAGAGATAAAAAAATGTGCTGTCATCAATGGCTTTTTAAACATTGTATTCTCGGATGATTATTGGTTTAATCAATTAAAAGAAATACATCAAAATGAACATTTTGGATTTTCAAAGAAAGATTCAAAGCCAATGGTTATGGTGGAATATTCATCTCCAAATACTAATAAACCCTTGCATCTTGGACATTTAAGGAATATCTTCTTAGGTCATTCAGTTGCAGAGATATTAAAAGCAAATGGACATGAAGTAATTAAAACACAGGTTATTAACGACCGTGGCATCCATATCTGTAAAAGCATGCTTGCTTGGGAAAAGTTTTCTCCCTTGAATAAGAATGGTGAGCGAGAAACTCCATCTAACACGAATTTAAAAGGAGATAAATTAGTCGGAAAATACTACGTTGAATTTGATAAGCGCTATAATGCGGAAGCAAAAGAAATTATTTCCCTTTGGGAAAAAGGAAATTTTGAAGGTTTTTCATCAACTATTTCTGAGAACTACAAAAAATTTCAAGCTGCATTGACAGGAAAAGACGAAAAAGCACAGCTTGCTATCCACGATAAAATAAAAGATTTAGCAAAGAATGAAACAAGTTTGTTCCGCGAAGCAAAAGATATGTTGATTAAATGGGAAGCGCGAGATCCACAAACGTATTTACTTTGGACAACCATGAATAATTGGGTTTATGCCGGATTTGATGTCACCTACAAAAAAATGGGTGTTTCGTTTGACAAATTATATTATGAGTCTGAAACATTTTTATTAGGCAAAGATCAGGTAATTGAAGGTTTAAAATCGGGTGTTTTCTTTAAAAAAGAAGATGGTTCTGTTTGGATTGATTTAACCTCAGAAGGCTTAGATGAGAAATTAGTATTGCGTTCTGATGGCACAGCTGTTTATATGACGCAGGATATTGGAACAGCAATCGATCGTTTTAATGATTATAAACATTTAAGTGGAATGGTTTATACCGTTGGAAATGAGCAAGATTATCATTTTAAAGTTTTATTTTTAATACTCCAGAAATTGGGTTATTCTTGGGCAAAAAATTGTTTTCATTTGTCTTATGGCATGGTAGATTTACCAAGTGGAAAAATGAAATCCCGAGAAGGAACTGTTGTTGATGCGGATGATTTAATGGCAGAAGTTGTTGAAAAAGCAACCGAGTTGACGAAGGAAAGAGGACATTTGGATGGTCTCTCTGAAAGCGATAGAAATCTTTTGTACGAGCGAATAGGAATGGGTGGATTGAAGTATTATTTACTAAAAGTAGACCCCAAAAAACGCATGCTATTTAACCCAGAGGAATCTGTAGATTTAACTGGCAATACAGGTCCTTTTATACAATATGCTCACGCTCGTATTTGTTCTTTATTGAAAAAAGGAGCAGTAGGAAAATCTATGGATATTTTACCATTTGAACTTCAAGCTGAGGAAAAAGAACTTGTGAAATGCTTGGCGCTATATCCAAGTATTATTGATGAAGCAGCTGAGAATTATTCTCCGGCACTTCTAGCAAATTATTTATACGAACTGGTAAAACAGTTTGGCCATTTTTATCAGACTATTCCAATATTAATTGAAGTAAACCAAGAGGCAAAGCTCGGACGATTAATACTTAGCACCAACGTTGCAAAGGTTATAAAAAGCGGTTTGAATTTGCTGGGTATTGAAGCGCCTGAAAAAATGTAATTAAATAAGTTTAGGAGTTCAATTAAAAATTACCTCATCACTTAATTCTCGCACCATTTTAAAAAGTTCATTTTTAAATGTTTGCGGATCATACTTACCTTTTTCAATCAAGCGTAATTTATGTTCCCATTGGCCTGTGAGCTCAGGGCTTTTTAATAAATCGCTTTTAATCGTGTCAATTAAATTCATGCCTGTTTCAGTGGCTATAAGATTTTTCTTTTTCTTTTCAATGTATTTTCGTTTGAAAAGCGTTTCGATAATATTGGCTCGCGTTGAAGGTCTGCCAATACCGTTCTCTTTCATTAATTCTCGCATTTCCTCATTTTCCACTAATTTTCCTGCGGTTTCCATTGCTCGAAGTAAGGTTGCTTCAGTATAATATTTTGGTGGACTTGTTTTTCCTTTGTGAATCGCGGGTGTATGGGCACCGCTTTCTCCTTTGACAAAAATCGGGAGTATCTTTTCTTCTGTTTCTTTTGGTTCTTTTTTTAACTCTTTGGCTTCCGCTTCGTCTACTTTTTCTTCTTTTAAATCTTCGTAAACTTCGCGCCACCCCAAAGAAATAATTTGTTTTCCTGTGGCTTTGAATAGTAGAGCATCTACCTTTCCTAATACCGTAGTATTCGATACTTTACACTCAGGATAAAAGACAGAAATAAACCGTCGACAGATTAAATCATATATTTTTTGTTCGTCAAAAGATATTCCTAAAGGCGAAATTCCAGTTGGTATAATCGCGTGGTGATCAGTTATTTTTTTATCGTCAAAAATGGTTTTTGATTTTGGAATGGCTTTCTGAAGTAAAACATCTGTAAATCGCTTGTAGTCTTTTAAATTCCCTAAAATACCCGGAATTTTGGGATGTAAATCTTCTGAAAGGTAAGTAGTATCTACGCGAGGATAAGTAACTAATTTTTTCTCGTATAAACTTTGAATGAGGTTTAGCGTTTGTTCAGCACCAAAACCAAATCGTTTGTTTCCATCAACTTGAAGTGAGGTTAAGTCGTACAAGCGTGGATTCCCTTCTTTTCCCTCTTTTTGTTCAAAAGAGGTGATTTCGAAGGGTTTATTAAGAAGGTATTCGAGTCCTTTTTGAGCTTTTTCTAAAGATTTTATGCGATCAATTTGACATAAAAATTCTGTTTCACGATACGTTGTTTTTAGTTCCCAATATTCTTCTGAAGAAAACGCATTGATTTCTTTTTGACGGTTGACAATCATTGCCAGTGTTGGTGTTTGAACACGCCCAACAGACAATACTAACTTATCTTTACCATATTTTTTGGTATAGAGTCGGGTGCCGTTTATTCCAAGCATCCAATCTCCCACAGCGCGTGAGTTTCCTGCAGCGAATAAATTATCAAAATCTTTCGAATCTTTGAGCTTGCTAAATCCTGCTTTAATTGCCTCTTCTGTTAAGGAAGAAATCCAAAGTCGTTTGATGGGGACTTTACATTGCGCTTTCAAGAGAACCCATCTTTGAATCAATTCGCCTTCTTGCCCAGCATCGCCACAATTTATCACTTCAGAAGCTTTAGCGACCAATGCTTTAATAGTTTGAAATTGTTTTTCAACGCCTTTATCTCCTTTTATCTTGATTCCAAATTGCGCCGGGATAATAGGTAAATCTTCTAATTTCCAATATTTCCAATTAGGATTATAATCTTCGGGATCTTTTAATGAGCAAAGGTGTCCAAAGGTCCAGGTTACGCAATAACCGTTACCTTCAAAATAACCATCATGTCGTGTTTTTGCGCCTAGAATTTCCGCCAAATCTTTGGCTACACTCGGTTTTTCGGCGATACAAAGTTTCATGAGTTAGCTAAATAATGAGAATATAAAAATAGCGTTTATTACTTAACTTTAGTTTTTAGTATCTGCCTTTTTATATTCTTCTAAACCTTTTTCTAGCCAGGCTTTAAAATCAGAAGCATTGCCATGGTGTTCGTAGTCTGCCGGCCCAATGTCTAAATCTTCATTCTGTGGTCCCAATAAACGGTAATAAGGCTGTGTATTACTTTTGTATCGAGTAGTTTGCAAATAACTCCATTTGTGGCCTATTTGAGTGATTTTCATTTTTTTACCCGGCGCATATTCCAATTCTTTGTGTTCGGAAACAGGAAGTGCAGTTTTTTCATCAACATATAACGAAACAATAATCATTTTATCTCTTAATATTTCAATTACTCCGGGCTCACCCCAGACCTTTTCTTCCATTTTTCGGCAGTTGACACATGCATGACCTGTAAAGTCAACAAAAAGAGGCTTCTTTACTTCTTTTGCATATGCTTCTGCTTTTTCTAAGTCATGAAAAACCATGATATTTTGAGGTCCGAGATGCATATCTTTATTTGCAGAATGTTCGGTTGTATTTTGCGAGTTTCCAAATCCTTGAGGAGCTTCGCTATAAGACAATGGAGGTGGGAATCCGCTAATTAATTTTAATTGAGCTCCCCACATTCCAGGTATTAAGTAAATTACAAAAATCAGTGAAAGTGTCCCAATTAATGTACGACCAACAGATAAATTTTGAATTGGACTATCGTGTGGTAAGCGTAAGAAACCAAAAAGATAAATGGTTAATACGGAAAATATCCCTATCCAGATAGCTAAGAATAACTCACGTTCTAAGAAATGCCCTTGCACCACTAAATCTGCATTAGAAAGAAATTTGAAAGCCAAAGCCAGTTCTAAAAACCCAAGAAAAACTTTAACAGTATTTAACCAACCACCAGATTTTGGAAGTGAATTCATCCATCCAGGAAAAGCAGCAAATAAAGCAAATGGAAGCGCTAAAGCCAATGAGAAGCCAAACATTCCGACAAATGGGGCAATTCCGCCTATTGTTGCAGATTCAACTAATAAGGTTCCAACTATTGGTCCAGTGCAAGAAAAAGAAACCAATGCGAGTGCAAGCGCCATAAAAAAGATTCCAATAAAGCCTCCTTTATCTGAAGCTTTATCAGCTTTATTTAGCCAAGAGTTGGGCAGCATGATTTCAAAAGCTCCTAAAAATGAAATAGCAAATACGACCAGAAGAACAAAGAAAAGCAAGTTAAACCAGACATTTGTGGATAGTGCATTTAATGCTGAAGGGCCAAAGATTGTAGTTACAATTGTACCTAAAAGAACATAAATCGCAATAATTGAAATGCCGTATAATATGGCGTTTTTAATTCCATCAGCCTTTGATTTACTTTTTTTTGTGAAAAAACTAACGGTCATTGGAATCATTGGAAAAACACAAGGTGTAAGCAATGCAGCAAAGCCACTCAAGAATGAAATAATGAAAATTAGAAACATTGATTTAGCAGGTTTGCTTGGAGCCTTTTTAATATTCTTATCTGCAGGATCATTATTTACGACTTTATTATTAGTAATTTGACTTGCTGTATCCTTTTCAATTTTTACAACACTATCACTTTTAATTGCTTCGCATCCTTCAGCATTTAATGAAAAAGTATATTCGTGGGGCATTAAACATTTTCCTGCTTCATCACATACTTGAAATGAAAAGACACCAGAGACTTTTAAATCATTGATGGAATTAATTAAAACTCTTCGTTTCATAGTTAGTGAACCCTTGTGGTAACTCTGCACATCACCCAAATCTTCGTCGATGTATTGTATCGGCTTAGGTTCTATTGTTTCTTTAACAGTAAGTTTAGTTGTCTTAGTGATGTTTATCTCACTTGGAATAGCATATGAATCTTTGGGAAGTTTGTATGAATTGATATGCCAACCTGGAATTATTGTGATTTTGGCTACAACAAAAGCTTCACATTCTTTTTGTTCAAGTGAAAAATTAACTTTCACAACATCTTCATGATTGATGATTTGAGAAAACAAAAAATTTAGTTGCAGTAAAAAAATAATCAAACCAAGGTATTTTTTCATGTAATTTTACTTTATAATTAGTGCAAATGGAACTTCAATAGGAGGAAGGCATTGTGTGTCATTGCAGACCATGTATTGAACGGTCCCTATTATTTGATTTGTATTTTTAAGTTTTATTTTTTGAGTTGCTAAAAAGGAATGTTCGAAAAGATACACTTTTGAATCAAAATTCACATCAAAAATTTCGTGAGGAACTAGTTTTTCCTCGCATTTACCAATTAGTTTTAAGCCCTTTTTTTTATTTATATAAACAGTTACAGGAATTGGCCCTGAATTCCCTGGTGTTTTTTGAGAATAAAGGTGCCATCCTTCGTCAATAGTTCCAGTAATAACTACGTTTGAGTTCATATTATCGAAGGTAAAGCTCCAAGTTACATGGTTTTGAGCAATCAAAAGTGAAGTACATTGT
>RFSL01000291.1 GCA_009923965.1 Flavobacteriia bacterium
CGTCGTATAACCTCCCATCGCTCCACCCAGTGCTTTGCCCAAAGTACCGGTAATAATATCCACGCGATCCATTACTCCACAATGTTCTGGAACTCCACGGCCTGTTTTACCAATAAATCCGGCAGAATGACATTCATCTGTCATTACCAAAGCATCGTATTTATCTGCTAAATCACAAATTTTATCCATTTTAGCAATGTCACCATCCATCGAAAAAACGCCATCTGTAACAATTATACGAAACCGTTGAGCTTGCGCTAGCTTAAGCTGCTCTTCTAAATCCTGCATATCTGAATGTTGATAACGATAGCGCTGTGCTTTACACAATCTAATTCCATCAATAATTGATGCATGATTTAATGCATCGGAAATAATTGCATCTTCCTCTGTAAACAAAGGCTCAAATAAACCCCCATTTGCATCAAAAGCTGCAGCATACAAAATAGTATCTTCAGTTCCATAAAACGCTGCTATTTTTTGCTCTAGTTGTTTATGAATATCCTGAGTGCCACATATGAATCGTACAGAAGACATGCCGAAACCATGAGTATCTAATGCATCTTTTGCAGCCTGAATAACTTCGGGATGAGAAGATAAACCCAAATAATTATTTGCACACATCACCACTACATTATCTCCCGTATTTACTTTAACACTGGAACCTTGAGCACTTGTAATAATTCGCTCGCGCTTCAATAATCCTCCATCTTCAATGATTTTTAATTCACTTGCTAATGCATCTTTTAACTTTCCGTACATAAATTATTTTTTTGAGCGTTCTTGAATACGTTTGTTGATGAGTTGATAAAGTAATTTGGCATCTTTTTCTGAAATTTTTCTGCCAAAGCGAATCATTTTACTAAAATAATCAAAATGAAATCGTTCTCCTCCTGAAATCCAAGGAGAAGCTTCCCAAATAGCGTGCATTGAACGTGGTTCAGGAATTGAAAAAGAAAAATTAGAAATGTTTTCAAAATAATAAGGAACTGATTTTCCATATTTTAAAAGTGATCTTTTGTAAGATAAAGCCAAGTTATCAATCTTGATTAATTCTTTGCCATAAAGCAACCAAAGAAAGGACCTTGAAACTTTTACAGTATAATAGACCCAAAAAACTAAAAATATGTAAATAATTATTTCTTCTTGATTTGATAATGTAAGATAAAAAAGCGACCAAAAAACCGTGCAGCCAATTGTAATCCACATTGCCAACCATGCGCCCATTAAAGCAGTAATTAGATAATTTTTTTCTAGAATCTAACAATGAATTTAATATTTTAAAAGATAAATT
>RFSL01000292.1 GCA_009923965.1 Flavobacteriia bacterium
TAGAAAATTCGTTTGCCCAAAATATCTACACCATTCAAAAAGACGCAAAAATCTACGACCTGCCTGGTGGTGATTTCCTAACTGCAAAACACATTAATAATAAAACCCTTTTAACCCATATTGGTATAACTGGTAACGTGATTTGGGAGGACTCACTTGCTTTTCAATTAAATTTAGATACAA
Source organism: Flavobacteriia bacterium (assembly GCA_009923965.1). Classification (GTDB taxonomy): domain Bacteria; phylum Bacteroidota; class Bacteroidia; order Flavobacteriales_D; family Crocinitomicaceae; genus UBA952. The sequence goes on from RFSL01000292.1 coordinate 184, forward strand.
CATACTTTATTTGGATAGCGGGCTTCAAAAATAGTGATGAGTATATTATCGCAATGATGAGTGATTTGTCTCCAAATACATTTCCATGGGGAAATCAGAATGATAATGATACTTTGATTTATCAATTTTCAAAATTGAATTTATCCTCTCACCAATTCATAGATCATCTAATTGACACCTTTGAAACGCAAGGTATTACAAGACCTATTGAATTTTCTGAAAATTCTATAATATTAACACCTGCAGATCAATCACTTGGAATTTTTCCTTTTATAAATCTTGCTAGTTTTTCATTAGATTCAACAATGCTTTTGACTCCAATTGCTCCAATTAATTCTGTTACAATCTCTGTAGCCCCATGGAGTGCCTATAATTTCGAAGATACTATTTATCTTCATCAAAGTCAAGAATTCTATCATACAATTGGAAAATACAGTTCTAATTTTAATTTACTTCAAGACAATGATGCTGTAATTTCAACTGGGCAAAATTGGAACCGAGCGTTTTATCAAAACGCCATCAATCATGATAGTATTTTTGTGTTTACACAAGGTATAAATGCAGGAAGCCCTTATGCAGAGTGGCGAATGGATTGGCGAAAAATGGATTTATCCGAGATAAATCATACTATAATCTCTTCTCCAATAATTCCTAATACTAATTGGAATTACAGAACATCATTTGATAAAATTGCAGTCGACAAAACAAACAGAACTATTTTGGTTCTAGCAAATGAAGATGGAGCAAATGGCGTTGATATGATTCAAAAAATATTTATTTACGATTATAGTTTCAATTTACTTTGTGAAATCCCCATCACTATTGGCTTTAAAAGCACCAACACGTTAGTCGAGATGAACAATCGTGTTTATCTAAAAACTATTAATCTTACCAACTCAGAATTAGTTCTTGTTGATTGCCAAATTGCTAATACAACGGAAACATTTTATCAAAATGAATTATTAGTTTATCCCAATCCCACCGCAGGAAAAATCTATGTAACAAATAATAAACAAGCCATGTTATCTATTACTCTTTTATCATCTGAAGGAAAGGTAATTAATTTTAAACAGAATAATAATTTGATAGTTGATCTTGATTTGACAGA
>RFSL01000293.1 GCA_009923965.1 Flavobacteriia bacterium
GCATCAACATATGAGTCGCCATTTAAGTCCCCATCTAGAAGATATAAACCTCCATATTGAGATAAATTGATGTCTGTTTCTAAGCTTGCATAATCTACAGCATCTAAATACCCATCATCATTTAGTTCTCCTAACCATATTCCATATAAACTTGAAACTAAAGTATGCATTGGAGTAATTGTAGGATCTCCATCAGAAAAAGCATTAATTGAATTATTCGCAAAACTAAATGCTGTTGAAGCTGACAATGAAACAGGATTAGCGCTCCATAATGGAACTGCTGATCTATGTTTCACTACTATGTAGAATGAGCCACCTAAAGCTTCCGAAGGGAAAACACACTGCACACTTCCATTTGCTTGTAAAATAGGTGAAACACTGTAAGCTACAACATCAAGGTTAGAAGAACTTCGTAATTCTACTGTGATAATATCAACATCTGTAGCAGACCCTGTATTTGTGGATCCTGATGCTACAAGGTTGTTATATCTAGCAGGACGCATTGAAGATGGATTTGAGTTATTTACATAATATCCATCTAAGAAAACCTCTAGTGAAAGAGTAGCAGATAATGGTGTAATTGTAAGATTTAATACTTGTGCTATACAATTTTCAACAACTCCTGTATATGTACCTGATGCAGTATATGTTTGACCATTATTTGACCATGTATATGAACCCATTGCTGTTTGAGTGATTGTATTAACAGATTGTGTGCCTGTTACATCCCAATCGCAACTTGTTGTATTGAATGTTGCTGTCTGGTAACATGCAAGTATTGGTTGTACTGCTTGTGTACCTGATACATCCCAAGAACAGCTTGTTGTATTGAAAGTTGTCGTTTGGTAACATGCTAGTGTTGGTTGAGCAACTTGTGTTCCGCTTACATCCCAAGCACATGACGTTGTATTGAATACTGCTGTTTGGAAACATGCTAGCGTTGGTTGTGCTGCTTGTGTTCCTGTTACATCCCAAGCACAGCTTGTTGTGTTGAATGCTGCTATTTGGTAACATGCTAGGGTTGGTTGTGCTGCTTGTGTACCTGATATAACCCAAGAACATGTTGCTGCGTTAAAGCTTGCTGTTTGGTAACATGCTGTTGTTGGTTGTGCAGCTTGTGTACCACTTATATCCCAAGAACAAGATGTTGTATTAAAGACTGCTGTTTGGTAACATGCAAGTGTTGGTTGTACTGTTTGTGTACCTGTTACATCCCAAGAACATGTTGCGTCGTTAAAGGTTGCTGTTTGCCAACATGAAAGATTTGTTGGTTGTGCTGGTAGAGGAGTT
>RFSL01000294.1 GCA_009923965.1 Flavobacteriia bacterium
TTTACTGATGAAGCTTGTAATCAAATATTAACAGCAAATATAGAATTCCCACCCTTAATTTATACGCAGGTTCTTGATACAAATATCTGCCCAGGAGCAAGCTTTGAATTGGATCCTTTAATATTAAATACACCCAAAGATTCCTTGTTGAGCGAATGGACACAGCAAAATTATACACCAAGTACAACTTGGTGGTGGGAAGATGGGCCTACTGAAATTCCAAGGATTATTTCTGATGCTGGCATTTATATTTTTCACCTAAAAAATGCCTGTTATGAGAAAACAGATACTGCAAACATTGCAATAAAACCATGTGATATAACAACTCCAAATATTGTTGTAATGTCCTCTCTGGCTGGGAATAATATTTTTTATGTAAATTCTGAGGGAATTGTAAACTTCAATTGCGTAATTCTAAACAGATGGGGAAATGTTATTTATGAATTCACTGATGCCGCAGGCGGATGGGATGGGAAAACGGCAGATGGGAATAAAGTAGAAGAAGGAACTTATTTTTATCGTATTAAGGCAGTTTTAGAGGGGGGAGAAGAACTTGTGAAAAATGGATTTGTTGTCTTAAAATATTAAGTCTTTGATTACCTTTGTCTAAAATTTGACAAAATGAAATCTCTTTCTTTTATGGAATCCATTATGGAGGGGGTTCCAAAAAATATCCCCATAAAGAAAGAAATTGATCCCTTGATCAATCATGCTCCCAAAAGAAAAGATATTTTATCGAAAGATGAAAAAATAGTTGCGTTGAAAAATGCTTTGCGTTATTTCCCAGCAACACAACATAAAGAATTAGCGGTAGATTTTTTAGCAGAACTAAAACAATTTGGCCGAATTTACATGCACCGTTTTCGCCCAAACTATGAAATGTTCGCAAGGGCTATAAATGAATATCCAGGTAAATCATTACAAGCAAAAGCAATCATGCTGATGATTCAAAACAATCTTGATCCTGCAGTTGCCCAACATCCGCATGAATTAATTACCTATGGAGGAAATGGCTCGGTATTCCAAAATTGGATTCAGTTTAGATTAACGATGAAGTATTTAGCTGAAATGACGGACGAACAAACATTAGTAATGTATTCGGGGCATCCAATGGGCTTATTTCCTTCTCATAAAAATGCTCCGCGTGTTGTCGTATCTAACGGAATGATGATTCCTAATTATTCTAAACCCGACGATTGGGAAAAATTCAATGCTATGGGAGTTACGCAATTTGGGCAAATGACTGCTGGATCATATATGTATATCGGTCCTCAG
>RFSL01000295.1 GCA_009923965.1 Flavobacteriia bacterium
ACCCGCGTATTGCTACAAAAAAAGCAGGATAGCAACAAAATTTACAGCCTACACGAGCCTGAAACAAAATGTTACACCAAAGGAAAAGAACATAAAAAGTTTGAATTTGGAAGTAAAGCCTCTTTTTTGATCACCCAAAGTACGGGCGTAATTGTAGGCGCATTAAACTTTACCGACACATTACACGATTCAAAAACACTGCCTCAAGCAGTAGAACAGTACGAAAGACTAACAGGAAAAGAAGCGACAAACATATTTTTAGACAGAGGCTACAAAGGTCCCAAAAAAATAAACAACACGAATCTAAACACGCCAAAACCAGACAAAAATATCAGCCGTGACAAACGCAAAAGACATCAACGCAGGGCCGCTATTGAACCAGTGATAGGGCATTTAAAACATGACTATCGAATGGTCAGAAATTACCTCAAAGGAGTAGTTGGAGATGCCATAAATGTGATGTTAGCTGCGGCGGCAATGAATTTTAAGCGAATAATGAACATCTTCAAAAGGAAGATGGCCTTTTTATTCCATTTTTTTCAAGACTTAGAGCCTGTTTAAAAATGAAAAAGGAATAATATTATAGGCCTGAAAAGCGATTGGAAATAGTCTTTTTTGTTGTGACGAAACTTCAAAAAAATGTATCCAACCGATTTATCAGAATCCCAGTGGCAATTTATTAAAAAGACGTTACAGTTAGACCAAAGAAAACGAAAGCATAGTTTACGATCAATCTGGAATGCCATTAATTTTTTGGTAAAAACAGGCTGTCAGTGGCGAATGTTACCGACAAGCTACGCCAAGTGGCAATTGGTCTACTATTATTACAAAAAATGGGGAGATAATGAGGATTTTGACCTCTTGTTAGCCAAACTCAGGGAGTGTGTACGAATTAAAAAGGGTCAAAATAGAGAAGCAAGTCTAGGCGTAATTGACTCACAGAGCGTACGATGGGGAAATAATCGATCGATGAATGGTTATGATGGTAATAAAAAAATAAAAGGGATAAAACGCCATGTCGTTGTTGATAAAAATGGTTTTTTGTTGGCTGTGATGGTGAGCGTTGCCAACATTCACGATAGTAAAGCTGCTCTTTTGCTTATGCGAGTACTAAAGTCTCTTTTATGTAACATCAAGGTCATTATTGCAGATGGAGGATATAGAGGGGAGATTATTGAGCAGGTGAAAAATAAGTTTGGTTATATTATTCAAGTAATTATGCATTCTGATAGAAAAAATGCAGCTTTTGAACCTATTAACTGATGTTACGCAG
>RFSL01000296.1 GCA_009923965.1 Flavobacteriia bacterium
CATCCACAAACTGGGGCGTAAATCATAGGACAAATGGCAAATGAATCAATTAATGCTGGATTTACACATTGAGAAAAATTATAGGTTTTAAATCCAAAAATTAGAAGTAGAAGTAAGATGTATTTCATGATTTTTATTTTTAATGTTTAGTAAATTTAATTTAAAATCTAATTCTTTTCAATTATTTCTTATTTTAATAAATTTAAAACCCAATGAAATCAGTCAGAGGAATATATTTTAATGCATGATTAATGCTATCTTTGACAAAATTTATTTCCATGCGCGTTTACTTGGATAATGCAGCTACAACTCAAATTGCTCCTGAAGTGATTGACTCTATGTTGCTTGTTTTAAAAGAGAATTTCGGCAATCCATCTTCTACACATTTTTATGGAAGGAATGCAAAAGCTTTAGTTGAGACATCAAGACGTTCAATTGCAAAACAAATGAATTGTCTTTCTTCTGAAATTATTTTTACTTCTGGAGGAACGGAAGCAGACAATATGGCAATCCATGCAGCAATTAACGAATTAGGTGTAAAACGCATTATAACTTCTTGCATAGAACACCATGCTGTTGGTCATACGATTGAATCTCTAACAAAAGAAAATTTAGTTGAAAGTGTTTTTGTTAAAATTGATTCAAAGGGGCATGTTGACCTTAATCATCTAGAAGATTTACTCCAAGAAAATATTCCAACATTGGTTTCTTTAATGCATGCTAATAATGAGATTTCGACCATTCTTCCTTTGAAAAAAGTGACGCAAATGTGTCGTAAATATGGCGCTTTCTTTCATTCTGACACTGTTCAAACAATTGGTCATTATCCATTTGACTTACACGATTTAGATATTGATTTTATAGCTTGTTCAGCACATAAATTTCATGGACCTAAAGGAATTGGTTTTTTATATGTAAACAAGAAAACAAAGATTTCTGCGTTAATACATGGCGGAGCACAGGAACGTGGGATGAGAGGCGGAACAGAAAACATAGCTGGGATTGTTGGCTTAGCAAAAGCGATGGCTTTGACATACGAAGATATAACAGCTCACCAAAAACATATTCAGGAACTTAAAAACTATATGATTGACCAATTAAAAAAACAGTTTTCGGATATTCATTTTCATGGAGAAACAAAGCCTGAGGAATCTTTGTATACCGTTTTAAATGTCTGCTTTCCAAAGACTGAAAAGTCTGGAATGTTATTATTCACATTGGATCTTAAAGGTGTTGCTGTAAGCGGAGGTAGCGCTTGTTCTTCAGGAGCAA
>RFSL01000297.1 GCA_009923965.1 Flavobacteriia bacterium
CTGATTTGAGCTACGCCATATTCTTCAATAAACCAACCAATAGCCTTTACGGATTTTAGTGTGCCAAGCTGTACTATTTCTTCACCTTTTTCATTTTGGATTTTCCTCCCTGATTCCCGAACATCAAAAGCAATAGCATTTGCTCGTCTCGTGGAGGTTGTATTTAGATTTATATTGTATGCAACTAAAAAATCTCTAGCGCCAATTACTGTTGCACCGCTTTTAGCATTAAAAATTGCTTTCCCAAAATCTGGAGCCCATTCACTCAAAAGAATTTTTTTAGAAAAACCTTCGTATTCGCCTGCACGAATTATAGAAAGATTCTTGCGTTCTGGATTTTTTTGAGCAGCCTCATAAAGATATACGGGAATAGCCAAATCATTTCCTACGCGCTCACCCAATTTTTTTGCCCATTCAGCGGTTTCTTCCATTGAAATATTTGCCACAGGAATTAAAGGACAAACATCTGTTGCTCCCATTCGTGGGTGTTCACCTGTATGTTTGCGCATATCAATTAGCTCTGCAGCTTTTTTTATAGCGCGGAATGCTGCTTCAATAACTGAAATTGGTTCTCCAACAAAAGTAACAACTGTTCTATTAGTTGCTTTCCCAGGATCTACATCTAGAAGACGAACTCCTTCAACACTTTCAATTTCATTCGTGATCTGTTTAATTATACTCATGTCAGAACCTTCACTAAAGTTCGGAACACATTCTATTAGTTGTTTCATACCACAAATTTAATTTTATTTTTTGTCTCTTAAAGAACTCCTTTTAGATTTGACGCTTCAGAGAAAAGATTTTGAGTTCAAGAAGTCTTTTCTTTATTTTAGGATATCTAATATAAAGTCTGGTGCAGCTATTGGCCTCATAGTTTTTGCATCTACAAACACCAAAGTAGTTGTGGCGCTTAGTAAAAGAATTTCTTCTTCATTATAAATATCATAGGTAAAGTAAATTCGAGCCCCTTTAAGTTCACTAATTGTAGTTTTTATTTTTAGAAGGTCATCATATTTTGCTGGGTGATGGTATTTGATGCTTAATTCTGAAACCGGCAATAAAATTCCTAAATCCTCAAGTTCTTTGTAGACAATTTTGTTTTCTCTTAAAAGTTCAACTCGACCAAGCTCTAAAAATGCAGCATAATTCCCGTAATAACAGAAGCCCATTTTGTCTGTTTCGCTGTATCTCACTCTTACAAAATGAGCGCCTTCAAATTTTCTAAGCATTTTTATAATTTTATTTTTTTTATTTAACAATTAGTAGAAC
>RFSL01000298.1 GCA_009923965.1 Flavobacteriia bacterium
GCGTTTTTCAATGCTGTAACCATGGAACAAAAGGGTTTTGCATTTGATAGTAGTTTAAATTCAAGAAGGGAAGTTCTTGTCTCTCCACTTACGAATTACAATGTTTTTGTATTGGATCAAAATCTGAAAAACAATAGTTCTCTTACATTTACAAATACAAATGTTTTACGCGCAGGCTCTACCTATGATGCCAATGTTTCAGGTTTAAATTTTAGATTGAATTCAAAAGACAATAAGTATTATATAAATGGGAATTCTGTTCTTTCTGCTAAAATTTCAGAAACGAATGAATTTGGCTATTCTTACTCGCTTAATATTGGAAAACAGAGAGGGAATTTTATTTATGGTTTAAGTTACCTTGAAGAATCAGATACGTATGATCCAAATGATTTAGGCTTTAATTATAACAACAACCGCCGCATTGGAGATATTTCTTTTTCATATAGAAATTTTAAACCAAAGTGGCAGAAATTAAATAAAATATCCTTGAGCACATCTGCGACTATCACAGGATTATACAATCCTAATCATTTTACTGGAGCTTATGTTAATTCTTCTTTTGTACTTGTTTTTAAATCATTTGACGCAGTGGGATTAAATTCAAATTTAGCACTTGTTGAGAGCTATGATTTTTTTGAGCCTAGAAAGTGGGGAAGTTATTTTATTCGTCCAGTTGCATCAAATTTTGGCGCATGGATTTCCTCAAATTATCAAAAACGCTTTGCCTTTGATTTGAGAGGAGATTATTCCTTTGTTGACAGAGCAGATTGGAATGAATGGAATTATAATTTTAGTCCTCGTGTGCGTATTACAAATTTCCTTTTCTTAAAATATAATTGGGAACAGAATTTTGAGCTAAATAGTCAGGCATACGCTCTGCAATTTGAAACGCCCGCTGAAAACATTCCGGAAATTATTTTTGGCAAGCGCGATAGAATTAATACCACACAAGCTATTTCTATGGATTACATTCTATCAAATCGAATGAGTATGACATTTCGCTTAAGGCATTACCGCTCAGCAATTGAATACGCGTCTTTTTTCACGCTCAATGAAAATGGTAGATTAAGTCCCCTTGATACTTATTCTGGCTTGACTGTAAATGGAAATTCTGCATACAATATAAATTACAATGCTTTTACTATTGATTTACAATATCGTTGGGTTTTCATGCCTGCAAGTGAAATAAATTTAGTGTGGAAAAATGCTATTTTTAGTTCTGATAACCGTGTCAATGAAAGTTATTTCACTAATCTGCAA
>RFSL01000299.1 GCA_009923965.1 Flavobacteriia bacterium
TTGTTTTTCAATTATTTCCTCGAGCCTTCTTCCTTTCACATCTTCAGTAACATCATCTGTAAATCTTCTCTCAGCAAGTGTTTTTGGTCGTTCAGAATATTTATACATAAATGCAAAATCAAATTCAACCAAATCCATTAAAGAAAGAGTATTTTTATGTTCCTCCTCTGTTTCACCACAAAAACCAGAAATAATGTCTGTCGTAATTGCACAATTAGGAACTATATTTTGGATAGCGGCGATGCGTTCTAAATACCATTCTCTTGTATACCCTCGATTCATTCGAAATAAAACATCAGAATCTCCAGATTGAACAGGAAGATGAATACAAGAACAAATATTCTCATATTTTGCCATTACTATTAAGACATCGTCTGTCATATCTTTTGGGTGAGAAGTACTAAAGCGAATGCGTAAATCAGGAGAAAGTAAAGCTACCCTTTCCATAAGTTGAGCAAAATTAGTTGTAGGGATATTTTGATCTTTAATTTCACCTTTAGAGGAAATGTTCCAACGATAACTATCGACATTTTGTCCCAATAAAGTTACTTCTCTATATCCTTTCTCAAATATGTCTTTGCATTCATTAACAATACTTTCAGGATCTCTTGATCGTTCTCTGCCTCTTGTAAATGGAACGACACAGAAGGAACACATATTATCACAACCTCTCATGATTGTAACAAAAGCAGAAATTCCACCTTGATCCAATCTGACTGGCGAAATATCAGCATAAGTTTCATCACGTGAAAGCAAAACATTTACTGCTTTTTGACCAGTTCCAACCTCTTCCACTAAATTTGGTAGATCGCGGTAAGCATCGGGGCCTGCAACTATATCAACAAGTTTCTCTTCCTCAAGAAGTTCAGCTTTTAGCCTTTCTGCCATACAGCCAAGAATACCAACAATTAAATCAGGATTTTTATCTTTTTTCTTTTTGAAGTCCGTTAAACGTTGTCTAACTCGTAATTCTGCATTTTCTCGAATCGAACAGGTATTTATTAAAATGATAGCAGCTTCATCAATATTACGAGTTGTTTCATACCCTTGATTTGACATAATCGATGCTACAACCTCACTATCTGAAAAATTCATCTGGCAGCCATAGCTTTCGAGGTACAATTTCTTCCCGTTTATTGCTTGCTTATCATTAACAGGAAATAAAGTTGCTTCACCCTGAACTGACTCATCAATAACTTTACTGTCTCTTATACACATCTGACGCTGCCGACGAA
>RFSL01000300.1 GCA_009923965.1 Flavobacteriia bacterium
ATTAACTGACGCTAATGAGTTTATGTTAAAAGAATTTTATTTAAAATGTATAACACCTAAAAACTAACAAAATGGAAAATAGAAATTTAGAATTATGGAACAGGGGCTGGGAATTAACCTACGAATTTGCAGGCTGGCAATTTTCGATCGCGGGAACTTGGGAGTTTAATGATTGGGACGAAGTGAGCGAATACGCATTTATAGAACTTGACGTAGAAGTTAGCGAAAAATGGATAATTGAAACAGACGACAACTTACAGCCGCACGTTTTAGGGGTTCGTCTTTTGGAAGATTTGAGACTTGAAATGCAGGAAATAATAAACAGCGATCTAGCAAACTATAATTTTTGGGAATGGAAGACAAGCAACGATGACTCAAACTACACTTTTTACCACGAACTATGAAAGCGGGAACAATATACGACCAGATGGATTGGTGGCAGCGACAATGGCGCGGATCATTTGACCTTTACCTTTATTTAGAAATTTGCAGAATAAAAAAAAACGAAAACCAAATACAAAAACCTATGAAACGATTTAAAGCAACTTTTAAAACTTGGGCATACGTTGGAGCACCCATGAAACTAGAAACACGAATAGTCGAAGCCTACGACACCCAGCACGTTAAAAACTTAATACAAAAAAACGATGACATTATAATTGAAATTAAACAAATAGAAAAATGAAAACAGCAGTACAGCAAGTATTTAGCGATTTAGAAAAATTGCATCCAAATTTATTTAATGTTTACACAACAGAAGGTAAAGAATTTATTAACCACTTTCATAAGTATTTAGAAATGGAAAAACAGCAGATAATAAAGGCTTATGAGAGTCTTGAACATAGACATGGAGAAAATTACTATAACGAAACCTTTAAACAACAAGAACAATGAAACAAACAGCAGTAGAATGGTTATACAATAACTTAAAATCACATTTTGAACACGATGGAGATTTACTTGAAGTAGTACAATTTAGTTTTGAACAAGCAAAAGAAATGGAGAAAGAGCAAATTAAAAATGCTTGGTTAAATTCATTGACTAAAGGGGATTACAATTCAGCAGATGAATACTACAACGAAACCTATAAAAACACGAAACAATGATAGAACTTATAAAAGAAATAATAGAACAAGACGGATTAAACATTAAGAACCGCAAACGTGAAATAGTACACAGGCGAATTTATTTGTTCAGGAAGCTACGCGAAGACGGACACACACTAAAAGG
>RFSL01000004.1 GCA_009923965.1 Flavobacteriia bacterium
GGGTAATTCTTTGTAGATAATTCTCCAGCACGCAATAAAATTGTTGGGAACAAGGCATTTCCGATAAAATTCCCGAAATCAGCACTAAGAGAACTTAAAAATAAATAGGCGTTTTCTTTTGATTTAAGAAGTAAGGGCGAACCGTTTCTATAGGAGATTAGTGAAAATGCAGTTTCTTGCTTTAGATTTTTACAAGAATAACTTTTTGTGATACTTGGTAAATTTAGATTGGCATTTTCTTTCTCAAAAACACCTTTAAAAAAAGGGTCTTTGAAGTTTATTTGATCTATTTTTAAACCGTTAGCATTAATTGGCCCCAGTTGAGGTAATTTTAATTCTTTTAAAAAATGGCTGTATTCTGATAAATTATTAGCATTTCCAGGAAAGATAAAAATACTCCCGCCCATTTTATTAAATTCAACAAGGTCTTCATCTATTCCACTAGAAATAGAATTCAAACCATTTAAAATGACAAAATCACATTGATTTAGCTGATCCTTTGTAAATTCAACATCTTTTATGCTTTTTGTTTTAAAAAAAGGTTCAATATTAAATACTTTCGCAACATTTTCTGACGCTGCTTCACCATTAATAATTAAGGTATTAGAATAATCTGCTACTCGATAGGAGAAATAAAAATCATCGTCCCAATATAGTTGTTTATCATTTATACTGACTTTTCCATTTTTTAGCCCAATTTCTTGTTCTGTAATCTGGAAACTTATGATTGATTTTTTACCTGCTTCAATGTCTATGAAAGAAGTTCTTTTTGTTTTCCCAATTTCTAAATCAAGTTCTAGGTTTGTACTTTCTTGATTTGCATCATTTTTTATTTGGACAAACAATTCATTTGTTTCTCCTTTTTTATGAATTGGCGAACCGAACCAAACTGAATCAATATAAATGTTACTTGGGTCTTGGGGGTGTAATTGAATTGGGTAATAGAAATGTGATTTATCTGCCTCAATTTGATTCATTACAAAAGCACTTTCTTGAAAGTCCGAAAGGTAGATATATTGTCTATTTCCTAATTTTTGTTGTTCTAAATTTTCTTTATCAAGAAAAGAACGTTGCCAATTGATTACATCTTCTAAGTTACGATTGATTGGCGTTAATTCGATTTTATCTAAGTAATCCAATGCTTCGATTTTGGAAATTAGTCGTTGCTCAATTCCATCTAATTTATTAGTAGATAATAGAATACTTGTTTCTAAGGGAGTGTTTTTAAGCATTCTTCTTGCCATTTCTCGGGCTTCAGAAAGAAGTTCGCCCTCTGTGCCTTTTGCACTCATTGAAAAAGAATTGTCGATGTACATTGCGAGTACATTTTTACCTGCAGAATGTTTAAGGTTTCCTTTTTCTATAATAGGCTGCGCAAAGGCAAGAATAATCGCTGTTAAAGCAAGTAAACGAGCAAAAAGAATCAGTAAATTCTTAAGTTTTTTTGTAGATTTATTTTCTTGCTCAATAAATTTTATAAATTTTAAAGAAGAAAAGAATAAAGTTTTATGCCTTCTAAAATGGAATAAATGGATTAAAATAGGAATTGCAAGTAGACTTAGAAGCCAAAGCAGTTTGGGATGAACTAATTCCATGAAGCAAAAGTAAGGAATTTAAACGGTTTTTTCAACACTTGATTTATGCTTGACTGCCATTTAAATGGAATAGCCAAATAATGGCTATTATTTGATATCTTGAGCTCGCTTTTTATACTCAGCTGATTTTACATCATTTCCAAGTTTGTAATAAGATTTCCAAAGGATTTCTAGAACAGCTTTTTCATTAGGATTTATAAGAATATACTTTTCTAATACAACTAAAGCACGATTAAGTGTTTCTTCTGATTTCTGAACAAGAAAAGGAGCTTTAGGGTCGTTTAAATCCAATTGATCAGCACTAGTTTTTAAATCGTTCGCCCAATTAAAAAGATGAGCTCCTAGTTGGTATTGGGCTTCGGTATAATTTGGGTCGATTTCAATTGCTTTAATCAATGCCTCTTCCGCTTTTTCATTTTCCTTTAAATCAATGTATGAAGTACCTAATACGTAATATAGTTGCTTGTTTTTTGGATCAATTGCTAATGCTTTATTTAGGAATTTTTCAGAATTTGTTAAATCTCCTTTTTGTAAATTAATATTAATAATAGAAATTATAACATCAATGTTTAATGGTAAAGCCTGATGCGTTTCTTCAGCAATTTTTAATGCCTCAGAAAAATCTTTTTGCTGTAATAAACTATCTACAACAATATTTAAACTTAAGCCTGCATTAATTGCAGCATCTTTAAAGTCAATCCCTAAAAATTCTTTAATTGCATATGAAACGCAGAACATTTGAGTTGCTAGTCTATATTTTTTGTCTGTATAAGATTTAAGACCTATTGAAAAAGCATTTTCAGAACGTGAATTGATAAAATACTCAGCATCTGCTTTCCATGTTTTTTTTGGATCCGCCATAACTTTTTTGAAAGATTCTTTTGAAATAGTTTCATATTCTTTTAATAGTTTTTCATCTAACTTATTTCCAGAAACAGCTTTCATAGTAGCTAATTCAATTAAGGCAAAATAAACTTCAGCACGGTAAAAATGCATTTTTAGATCTTCAATTGTTTCAGGGTTTGTGGCTGCAAGATCAATAAAGACTTTTGCATCGTCAACTATTTTTTGTCCAGCATCTAAACCCAACATAGGGTCGTATTTTTTCATTAACATTGCTGCATCTGTTATATTTTTCTTTTGAGAATACACAGTAAATGGTATGCTTGCTATCGTTAATCCAAGAATTAAAAAATATATAAACCTCATAAAATATTATTTTTAGTAAAGAACAAAATTAATGTTATTTTTCATCATCTTCATCATCTTCTTTGTCATCATCTGAAGGTTCATCTTCATCTTCTATTTCTTCAACACTTTCAATTTCTTCCTCTTCAATTGGCCCTAAATCTTCAACAACTTCATTTAAAGCTTCGATAACTTCAATGTCTTCATCTTCGTCTTCGGTTCTAGGAACTCGCGCAATAGCTGCAATTTCAGCTGTTCCTTTGAGATTAATCAAGCGAACTCCTTGCGTTGCTCTTCCCATTGTGCGAAGTGTGTCAATGTGCATGCGAATTGTAACACCTGATTTTGTAATGATCATTAAATCATCTTCATCTGAAACCACCTGTATAGAAAGTAATTTCCCTGTCTTCTCTGTAATATTTAAGGTCTTAACACCTTTTCCACCACGGTTTGTAATTCTATAAACAGGTTCTTTGTCTTCTGGATCATTCAAATAAGTACGTTTGCCATATCCTTTTTCGGAGACAACTAATATTGTTGAGAAAATATCTTCAACACAAATCATCCCAATAACTTCATCATTTTCTGCTGTTAACGTAACACCTCGAACTCCTGCAGCATTTCTTCCCATTGGTCGAACTTTAGCTTCATTAAAGCGAATAGCGCGCCCAGAACTTGTTGCTAAAACAATTTCATTCTCCCCATTTGTTAATCTCGCTTCTAAAAGTTCATCATTTTCACGAATCGTAATTGCATTAATTCCGTTTGAACGAGGTCTAGAATAAGCTGCTAATGATGTTTTCTTTATAACCCCAAGTTTTGAACACATAATAATATAGTTATTCTTGATGTAATCTTGGTCCGTTAAATCTTGCACTTTCACATAAGCTTTAACTTTATCATCTTGAGGAATATTAATTAGGTTTTGAATTGCGCGACCTTTTGCTAGTTTATTCCCCTCCGGAATTTCGTAAACTCGCATCCAAAAGCAACGACCTTTTTCTGTGAAAATCAATAAATAATTATGGTTTGTCGCAACAAATAAATGCTCTAAGAAATCTTTTTCGCGTGTTGCAGAACCTTTGGAGCCCATTCCACCTCGATTTTGAACTTTGTATTCTGCTAAATTAGTGCGTTTGATGTATCCAGCATGAGAAATTGTAATTACAACCTCCTCATCGGCTATAAGATCTTCCATCCGCATTTCTGAAGCTGAATATTCTATGCGAGAACGACGCTCATCGCCATATTTGGCTTTCATGTCTTTCAATTCATCTTTAATAATTTGCATGCGACGTTCCTCGTTTGCAAGAATATCTTTTAAGTCTGTTATTGTCGCCATTAATTCCTCAAACTCAGCTCGCAACTTATCTTGTTCAAGTCCAGTTAATTGACGTAAACGCATATCTACAATAGCGCGCGTTTGAATTTCAGATAAACCAAAACGCTCTGATAATCTTTCTCTAGCACTATCAGGACTTGCGGATGATTTAATAATTTCGATTACTTCATCAATGTTGTCAGATGCGATGATTAAGCCTTCTAAAATATGTGCTCGTTCTTCAGCTTTTCTTAAGTCAAAGCGTGTTCTTCTGATTACAACTTCGTGACGGAAAGCCACAAATTCACTAATCATATCTCGCAAGTTCAATAAACGAGGACGTCCATCAACCAAGCAAATATTATTTACAGAAAAAGAAGTTTGAAGTGCAGTAAATTTGTAAAGTTTATTCAGAACAACATTTGCGATTGCATCTCTTTTAATTTCAAATACAATGCGCATTCCATTTCGGTCAGATTCATCTCTTAAATCTGAAATTCCCTCAATTTTCTTATCGTTTACTAAATCAGCGATCTTTTTGATCATCTCTGACTTATTTACTTGGTAAGGAATTTCAGTAACAATTATTTGTTCTCTACCGTTATTATCTTCAATCTCAGCTTTTCCGCGAATAACAACTCTTCCTCGTCCAGTAAGAAATGCATCACGAACTCCCTCGTATCCATAGATAATTCCTCCTGTAGGAAAATCTGGTGCTTTTACATAATTTAAAAGTTCTTCAATTTCGATATCTTTATTGTCAACAAAAGCAATTATTCCATCAATCACTTCTGATAAATTATGTGGTGCCATATTTGTGGCCATTCCAACAGCAATTCCTGATGCTCCATTTATTAGAAGATTCGGAATCTTCGTAGGCATAACGGTTGGTTCTGTTAAGCTATCATCAAAGTTTGGACGAAAATCTACAGTTTCTTTTTCGAGATCTTCAAGCATTTCTTCGGCAATTTTCCGCAATCTAGCTTCAGTATAACGCATTGCAGCTGGACTATCTCCGTCAATTGAACCAAAATTTCCTTGTCCGTCTACCAATGGATAACGAAGCGACCATGGTTGCGCCATACGAACCATCGTATCATAAACTGAGCTATCGCCATGAGGATGGTATTTACCTAAAACTTCACCAACAATTCTTGCAGATTTCTTATGTGGACGATTGGAATAAACCCCTAAATCTTGCATTCCATACAATACTCTTCTGTGAACAGGTTTAAATCCATCACGAACATCTGGTAATGCTCTTGAAACGATAACAGACATCGAATAATCGATGTAAGCTGATTTCATTTCATCTTCAATGTTTATCTGAATTATTTTTTCACCATCTGCCATAACTTACTTTCTTTTTTTAATTGAAATATTCATAAAAATATGAAGTATCCAAAATTAGCAAATTATTGAAGTCAACTGAATTTTTTATTATGAATTTACTAACAAAATCAACTAGTAAATTGTGAATAAATAGCAAGTTTTAGAATTATTTTAAACTTATATTTGTATTTCTATAAATAAACTTTAAATGGACGCAAAATTTTCTCCTCGTGTTAAAGACATGATTAGTTTCAGTCGCGAAGAAGCTCTTCGTCTTTCTAATGAATTTGTTGGCGCTGAGCACCTGCTTCTTGGCCTTATTCGCTTAAATGAAGGTACTGCAATTCATCTTCTTCAAGAATTCAATACAGATTTGAAAAAACTGAAGACTGATTTAGATAAAATTCTTTCTAAATCTTCCGTTCCAAATTTATTAAATACCAATTTACCTCTTCTGAAACAAACAGAAAATATTATTAAACAATCTTATTTGGAGGCAAAACAATTTAAATCAAGCGTTATAGGAACAGAACATATGCTTTTAACGATTTTACGTTATGAAGATAGCGCCGCATGTCAACTATTAAATAAATATGGTATTATGTACGAAAATACAAGAGTCGAATACGAAGCTTTAAATGGAATTAATGAAGAGCCAAGAGCAGATTTTCCATCTGATAGAGATGAAGAAGAAGATCCATTTACTGCTCCAAGTAAACCAGCAGATCCAAAATCAAAAACTCCGGTATTGGATAATTTCGGTCGCGATTTAACAAAAATGGCAGAAGTTGGAAAGCTTGATCCAATTGTTGGTAGAGAAAAAGAAATTGAACGCGTTAGCCAAATTTTATCTCGAAGAAAGAAAAATAATCCGATTTTAATTGGCGAACCTGGGGTTGGAAAAAGTGCAATTGCTGAGGGTTTAGCATTGAGAATCGTTCAACGAAAAGTATCTCGTGTTTTATTCAATAAACGGGTGGTTTCATTAGATTTAGCTTCTTTGGTGGCAGGAACAAAATACCGCGGACAATTTGAGGAGAGAATGAAGGCTGTAATGCAAGAACTTGAGAAAAATCGAGATATTATTTTATTCATTGATGAAATTCATACCATAATTGGTGCAGGTGGAGCAAGTGGTTCATTGGATGCCTCAAATATGTTTAAACCAGCTTTAGCGCGTGGCGAACTTCAAGCAATTGGAGCAACAACTTTGGATGAGTACAGACAATATATTGAGAAGGATGGAGCGCTAGAAAGAAGATTTCAAAAAGTTTTAATTGAACCTACAAGTATTGATGAGACAATTCAGATTTTAAATAATATAAAGGAACGCTACGAAGATCATCATTCAGTAATTTATACTGATGAAGCTTTATCCGCTTGTGTGAAGTTAACAGAGCGCTATATTACTGATCGCCATTTACCGGACAAGGCAATTGATGCTTTAGATGAGGTTGGTTCTCGTGTTCACATGAAAAATATCAATGTTCCGCAAGAAATTGTTGATATTGAAGAAAAAGTGGAGGCCTTAAAACTTGCAAAAGCAGAAGTAATTCGCTCGCAGCAATATGAAAAAGCGGCTGAGTTGCGTGATAATGAGCGTAAGCTTCAAGAAGCATTAGAGTTAGCAAAAACGAAGTGGGAAGAAGATGCCAAAACAAATAAAATTATTATCACTGAAGAAAATGTTGCCGAGGTTGTTTCTATGATGTGCGGTGTGCCAGTTACCAAAGTTTCAGAATCTGAAACCGGGAAATTGGTGAAAATGGCGGAATCAATTCGTGGAAAGGTTATTGGTCAAGATGAGGCAATTAGTAAAGTTGTAAAAGCGATTCAACGAAACCGTGCGGGATTAAAAGACCCAAATAAACCAATTGGATCTTTCTTTTTTCTTGGGCCAACTGGTGTTGGTAAAACGCAATTAGCGAAAGTATTGGCAAAGAATTTATTTGATTCTGAGGATGCCTTGATACGCATCGATATGTCTGAATACATGGAGAAATTTTCTATTTCGCGCCTAGTCGGTGCTCCTCCAGGATACGTTGGTTATGAAGAGGGTGGACAGATGACAGAGAAAGTCCGCAGAAAACCATATTCAATTGTATTGTTAGATGAAATTGAAAAAGCTCATCCCGATGTGTTTAATCTTTTGCTTCAGGTTTTGGATGAAGGACATATGACAGATGGTTTAGGTCGAAAAATTGATTTTAAGAATACGATTTTAATTATGACTTCTAATATCGGTGCACGTCAATTGGCAGATTTTGGAACTGGAGTTGGTTTTGGAACAAAGTCACAAGAAGATTTGAAGGATGAAAACACGAAATCTGTTGTTCAAAATGCTTTGAGAAAGGCTTTCTCTCCAGAGTTTTTGAATCGTGTTGATGATATGATTATGTTTAAGTCTTTAGGAAGGCCAGAAATTCATCAAATAATTGACTTAGAGTTAGAAAAATTATACGGTAGAATTAACAATTTAGGATATAAAATTGAATTAACAGAAAAAGCTAAAGATTTTATTGTTGATCGTGGCTACGATGAGAAATTTGGTGCTCGACCTTTAAAGCGTGCAATTCAAAAGTTTATTGAAGATCCACTTGCTGAGCAAATTATCAATGCAAGTCTTAAAGCTGGAGATACAATTTTAATGGATTTAGAAGAAGGCAAAGAGGAATTATCGGTTGTTATTAAAAAACAAAAGACAAGCAAGAAGTCTGATTGATAATTCAACTTAGCGTTTAAATACTATTTCCTCATTTTCTAAACGGAATCTTGGGCCCCAAATCCCTTCTTCTGTTCCTAATCCTACTGAGATAATCATGTTTATTTCCGCTCCTCTCGGAAGATTAAGCGCTTTTTTTACGCGTTTCTCATCAAATCCTTCCATTGGGCAGGAATGAAATCCCTCTGCTGCGATAGAAAGCATAAATGTTTGTGCTGCGAGCGCGCAAGATTTATGAACCATTATTCGCTGGTTGGCAGTGCCCCCTGTTCTGAAAAATGGTTTTCTGAGGCCCATCGTAAAGCTAATTATTCTTCGAATTGACGACATTACTCCAAAACCATCGTTCATATAGAGCAAAGGCATTACTTTTTTGTAATAATTTATTCCACCTTTTTGTAGTTTACTAGGTTCGCCTTCTATTGTTTGCTCAATTCGCTTGTAATTCCATTCCGCTCGACTTCTCCATTTGTCTTTACGTGTTACAAAAACAACCATTTCTTTTGCTGTTTTTGCAGCTAATTGATCCAAGCAGAGAGGTATAAATTTCTCTAATTCTTCTTTCGAATGAATCCAATAAAATTCCCATAATTGCATGTTGCTGCTATTGGGAGATAATGCTGCGCGCTCAATACTTTTTTGAATAACTTCATTCGGTACTTCAATATTGGGATCAAACTTTCGATTTGACCTTCTAAAATTTACAATCTCATCAAATTCCTTAGAAAACATACTTTATTTTTAGCGTTCAAAGTTCAGTATATTTTTTAAATAGCATCTTTATTTTCTCTCAATTGTGACAAATAAATAATAGTAAGTGAAGTTCTGACACTTTTACATTCAATTTTAGAAAATTTATGACACCTTGTCTCAGTTTCAAGATTGGCAGTATCTTTGAAAGCAAAAGATTCAAATTAGTATTATGTCAAAAAAACAACAAAAAGTCACTGAAGCTGCAGAAGTCACAAATCCTGAAGCTGAACAAATAGAACAAGTTATTCCTGAGAAATTAGAACCAACACAAGAAGAAAAATATGCTGAATTAAACGATCGTTTTCTGCGCTTGTACGCTGAATTCGAGAACTTTAGAAGACGTACAAATAAAGAGCATTTAGAATTAATTTCAAGTGCGAATAGTAACTTATTGAAAGATTTAGTGCCTGTTTTAGATGATTTTGAACGTGCAATAACAAACAATGAGACTTCTGAGGATATTGCAAGTGTTAAAGAGGGTTTTTTGTTGATTTACAATAAATACAAAGGCATTCTTGAGTCAAAAGGTGTAAAACCTATTACTGCTAAAGGAGAAATCTTTAACAGTGATATCCACGAAGCGATTGTAAATGTTCCGGTTGAAGATGAAAGTCAAAAAGGAAAAGTAATTGAAGATATTGAAAAAGGATATTACCTAAATGATAAGGTTATTCGTTTTTCGAAAGTTGTAGTTGGCCAATAAGCAAGCAATATGAGCGAAAAAAGAGATTATTACGAGGTTCTAGGCTTATCTAAAAATGCGAATGAGGCAGATATTAAAAAAGCATACCGCAAATTAGCAATCAAATACCATCCTGATAAAAATCCTGATGATGCTGGTGCTGAAGAAAAGTTTAAAGAAGCTGCTGCTGCATATGAAGTATTGAGTAGTAGTGAAAAACGTGCGCAATACGATCGTTTTGGTCATGCTGGAATGGGCGGACAAGGTGGTTTTGGTGGTGGAATGAACATGGACGATATTTTTTCGCAGTTCGGTGATATCTTTGGCGGTTCTTTTGGTGGTGGTGGATCTTTTGGTGGCAGCAGAGGTGGTTCAAGGGTTGTTCGTGGCACGAATCTTCGTGTGAAAATGAAGATGACTTTAGAGGAAATAGCGCTTGGCGTAAAGAAAAAAATAAAAGTTAATAAACTTGTAAATGCTGAGGGTGTAACCTATAAAACGTGCCAAACGTGTAATGGAAGTGGACGAATTCTTAGAATGGCTCAAACTTTCTTGGGTTCTATGCAAACACAATCAACCTGTCATGTTTGTCAGGGTGCAGGAAAAATGATAGATAAAAAACCTTCAGATTCTGATGCTCAAGGTTTAAGACGCCAAGAAGAAGTAATTGAAATAGATATTCCAGCAGGTGTAGAGGAGGGAATGCAATTAAGTGTTCAAGGAAGAGGAAATGCGGGTCCTTATGATGGTGTTTCTGGTGATTTAATCGTTGTAATTGAAGAAATTGAACACGATAAATTACGCAGAGAAGGTCAAAATTTACACTATGATTCTCTAGTGAATTTTGTGGATGTTGTTTTGGGAGAAAGTATTGAAGTGCCTACAATTTCTGGAAAAGTAAAGATTAAAATTGATGCTGGAACTCAAAGTGGAAAGGTACTCAGACTCAAAGGAAAAGGACTTCCAAGTGTTCAAGGATATGCAACAGGTGATTTATTCGTTCATATTAACGTTTATACTCCTTTAAAAATTTCAAAAGAAGAAAAAGAATTACTTGAAAAATTAAAAACAAGTCAAAATTTTATACCAACTGAAGAGGCAAGGGATAAAAGTTTTTTTAAACGC
This sequence comes from Flavobacteriia bacterium, assembly GCA_009923965.1. Taxonomy (GTDB): domain Bacteria; phylum Bacteroidota; class Bacteroidia; order Flavobacteriales_D; family Crocinitomicaceae; genus UBA952. The sequence goes on from RFSL01000004.1 coordinate 10,719, forward strand.
ATGCGAGATATGTTTTCCTAATGTCCTTCATAGATAAAGCCAAAGAAGGAAACACTAGTTTTTCGAGCTATCTTTTAGGAATAGTACTAATTATTTCAGCTTATCTGCTGGGTTCTTATTTTTTAATTCTTGATCTTCAATGGAATTTTGGAATTGAAAGTTTTGATGGTGTTTCACAAAAAGAAATTGTAAGAATTCTTGGAAATAACCGTTTCTTAGCCTGGCTTATTATACCTTTTTTATTCGTTGCACTATTTTTAGTTATCCATACAAAGTTTGTTCACAAAAGAACTGTTTTAAGTATTTTTTCTGGACGTGAAAACTTTGATTGGAAAAGAGTTTTATTTAGTTTCTCACTACTTTTTTCTGTCTTATCATTTTTTCTTTTTATTCAATATCTGAGCTCTGATAGTTTGATTTTTCAGTTTGACCTACAAAAATTTATTCCTTTATTTTTTATTGCAATTTTCTTACTTCCAATTCAAACTAGTTGTGAAGAACTTCTATTTCGCTCTTATATTCTTCAGGGAATAAAAATGCGAACAAAAAAAAATAGTATTGCTGTTTTAATTTCTGGACTTATGTTCGGGGCAATTCATATTGGCAATCCTGAAATTGCAAAAATTGGCTATCACATTATAGTTTATTATATGCTTGTGGGAGTTTTTTTAGCACTTATAAGCTTGTTTGATAATGGAATAGAATTGGCACTTGGTTATCACGCAGCAAACAATGTTTTTGCCGCTCTCATGATCACTAATAATTGGCAGGCATTCCAGACTGATGCAGTATTTATGGATATCTCAGATCCTGGAATGGGACTCGACACAATTTTTGGAATTCTATTTATTTTACCGCTTGTTTTTTTTATTTTTTATAAAAAGTATAAGTGGCATTCTCTTAAAGAAATGTGGCAAGACAAATTGTAACTTCTAGCATTTTTTTTAGCTTTACAAGTCAATGTTAGAAATTAGTAATTTAAATAAGTCTTTCAAACGAAAATTTGCTCTTGATGCAGTTTCCTTGAAGATTCCTAAAGGTGAGATTTATGGTTTACTTGGACCAAATGGTGCAGGAAAAACTACGCTTATTCGAATTGTAAATCAAATTATTTCAGCTGATAGCGGCCAAATTCTTTTTGATGGTCAATTAATGTCTTCTGAACACCTTCGATCTATTGGATATTTACCAGAAGAACGTGGCTTGTATAAAAATATGCATGTTTTAGAGCATTTAGTTTTTTTAGCGAAACTTCGTGGACTTTCATCTTCAGATGCTTTGAAGAATAGTAAGTTTTGGTTAGATAAATTAGCGATTTCTGAATGGTCAAATAAAAAAATTGAAGCGCTTTCAAAAGGAATGGCTCAAAAAGTTCAGTTCATTGCTTCGCTTGTTCATAATCCTGATTTACTTATTTTAGATGAGCCCTTAAGTGGATTTGATCCTGTGAATGTTGAATTAATCTTAAAAGAACTAAAGGAATTAAAAGCAAATGGGAAAACAATTCTTCTTTCAACGCACAATATGCGCAGTGTCGAGGAAATCTGTGATCGTGCTACTTTAATTCATGATGCTAAGATTCTCGTTGAAGATACTGTTTGGAATCTCCGTGAAAAAAGTAAGAAAGGCACTTATTCTATCCGTTTTAAAGGAAATATGATTGCTTTTGTCAATGCACTCTGGACAGATTTTGAATTGCTTGAGCAAACTGAAATTGGCGAACAGCGCTTTCTTACACTGGTTAAAATGCGTGGAGAAAGGTCAATGAACGATTTATTAAATGCTTTAATGGGTGAAATTAGTATTGAGGCCATAGAAGAGTGTTTTCCGAGTATGCAGGAAGTATTTATTGAATTAATACAAGGAAAGGAGAACAGTGATGAGAAATAGTTGGATTATTGCCCTTCGTGAGTTAAAGGAACGCGTTTTAAACCCTGCTTTTTTATGGATGCTCTTTATCGGACCATTGCTTTTACTGAGCTGCCTTTATTTCTTATTTAAAGCAGGTGATGAAGGTAAGACAAGTCTTAAGGTTCTTATTGCTGACCCAACGGGAATGATGGAAAATAAGATTGTATCTCAGGAAACGAAGGCTGTTGAATATTATTTTTTTGATGACTATTTAGAATTAGAAGAATTTCGTGACAATAAAAAATACCAGAAATTTGATGCTTTAATTGAGGTGAACGAAAAGATTTTGATTAATAAAAAAGCATTTGTTTTCTACCGCGAAACTCCATCCTTAGATGTTAAAATGCAGCTTAAATTTCAATTGGAGAGAAGGGTAGAGGAGGTGATGATTGCTGAATTTACAAATATGGAGGTAGATGATTTCCGTCAAATTAAGCAAGCTCTAAATGTAGATTTTAGAAATGTCTATGATCCAAAAAACGAAGCTTCTAATCTAGATGGCTGGGTTGGATTTATTTTTGGCTTATTGATTGTTGTATTTGTGTTTTTATTTGGCTTAACAGTTCTAAGAAGCACAGCGCGCGAAAAAAGTAACCGGATTGTGGAAGTTATACTTGCTTCTGTGAAGCCAACTCAACTAATGCTTGGAAAAATAAGCGGTATTGGTTTAGCGGCACTCATTCAATTTCTTGTTTGGTCACTCTTTATTACTTTAGGTTTACTGTTCTTCCGAGCTACTATTTTCCCCGATCTTTTAGATTTCTCAAATTATGAAGGTGTTCAGATGAGTGGTGAAGTTAAGGAGCAATTAATGTCTAATATTCCAAGTCAGCGCTATAATGAGTTCATAGATTTAGTTTACAAGCGCATCGATTTTACATTCTTCTTATTTCATTTCTTCTTGTTTTTTATTGCTGCTTACTTCTTTTATGCTGCTTTTTTCAGTGCAATTGGAGCAATGTCAGGCTCTGAATCTGATGGACAGCAATTTTTGATACCTCTTCTTTGTATTTTAGGGCTTTCTGTTTATTCAGGATATTATGCCATTTATTTTCCCGATGCTGAATTAACTTCTTGGCTTCAATTTATTCCTTTTACTTCTTCGGTAATTGTTATGGTGAAATTAGCACAGGGCTATCCAGAAGGAACTTATTATTTAGTTTGGGTTTCACTGCTCACGCTCATTTTATTTACGGTTCTATTTCTTTCAATTGCAGGACGCATCTACCGTAATGGAATTTTACATTTTGGCTTAAAGGCAAGTCTGAGAAATCTCTTTTATTTCATGAGAAAATAAATTCTATGAAACAAAAAAGGCGACCGAAGCCGCCTTTAATTTTTTTGAGTAAACTTAGATTAGAATCTCCAACCCATTCTTACTGCTGAACCTCCTGCAAAACCAGATGTTTTAGTTCCATCAGTAGAAGTATAGTTAAATCCTAACTCTAAACCAACGTAAATGTTTTCAGCTACATAGTAGTCAATACCAGCACCAAGATTTAATCCAAAAGTTGAAATATCAGTTCTTGTATCGTTTCCAGTCTTGAATCCTGCTGTGAAATAAGGAGACATTCTATCCGTTCCAGCTAAATGGTATTCAGCAGCTAAACCAAAATTCATTATTGAATTCTTTGTAGTTACATCTGATGAAGTAACAGTAGCATTTCCAAGAGAATCATAAACTGTACTAGTAACAGTTGAAGTGCTAGAAACTGCATCACGACCCAATGTTAAGCGAAGTGCTAAATTGTCTTGAATAAAATAACGCATACGCAAATTTGGTGCTGCCCATGATACTCCATCTTTGGACACATTCATAGCGCCTTCCAAAGAGTAAGGATTATCGCTACCTGCTTTTTGTGCAAACATTGTTCCTGACAAAGCTACTGCACTTACTAAAATCATTAATTTTTTCATAATCTTAAAATTTAATTAGTTAAAAGTTTGGTCAAATATACGGGGCAAGTTTCATAGGGTTTCATTTTTTTTTTTAACATTTGACTATTAATAAAATTTCTAAATGCATTAATGCCATTGTATCACTTGTTTTTAATAGGTTTTCAAGTAGAATTATAAAGTTATAAAATGTTTAAAACTCAGTATTTTTTTTTAACTTGTCTCAAATTTACTAGCTAAAAAATGGTAAAAGCAGTCATTGATTTGGGTACAAATACCTTTAATTTACTCATTGCGAATGTAAATAAAGGGAAAATATACCCTATTTACAAAGATAAAGAGGCTGTTGGGCTAGGTCTTGGCGGTATCAATGAACAGCGTATTTCGGAGCAAGCTATAGCTCGTGCTGTACTATGTTTGTCTGGTTTTAAGAAAATCTGTGATAATTTTGGTGTTGAGCTTATTCATACATATGGCACTTCTGCAATTCGAGATGCTAAAAATCAAAGTGATTTTCTAAAACAAGTTCTTGATTCTACAGGAATAATAATAACTGTTATAAGTGGGAGAGAGGAGGCGCATTTAATTTACCAAGGAATTCAGTATTCTCATAAATTCTCAAAAGACAGTATAATCATGGATATTGGTGGAGGAAGCACCGAATTTATAATAGCCAATGCATCCGGTGTTAAAGATTTAGTTTCTTTAAACATTGGAATTTCTAGAATTTTTCAATTCTTTACTTTCAATGATCCAATGACTGATTCAGATATTGAAGTCGTTGAAAATTATTTAGAGCAAAATTCTGAAGGATTTTTTAATAATAAGTGTTGTGATTTATTGATTGGAGCTTCTGGAAGTTTCGAAACATTTTATGAATTAATTTATAAAAAGCCATTTTCTAAGTTATACAAAACTCATTCCTTAGATTTTACTCTTATGTTAGAATTATTAGATACTATAATCTACTCAACACGTGTAGAAAGGGATATAAATCCTTTTATTATTCCTATGAGAAAAAAAATGGCGCCTCTTGCAGCCATAAAAACACGATGGGTTATTCGGAAGTTGAATATCAAGGAAATAATTGTTTCCCCTTGTTCCTTAAAAGAGGGAGGCTTACTAATTTAAGATTTAAAAATCATCTTAATTTCTTTATCTTTGCACAAATTAAAGGGTAAAACTTGTAATTTTTAAATTTTATTTGGCTCCGTGGCGCAACTGTATAGCGCACTGGATTTCGGCTCCAGCGGTTACAGGTTAGAATCCTGTCGGGGTCACAAAGGCAGAGTTAAAAACAGAGCGAAAGCGATGATTGATTACCTGCCTTTTCTTCTTTCTCAAACTCATTCTTAATCTATTTGTTGGGGTTTTCTGCTTCGTTTAATCCCTACGGAGTCAAAGAAAGGTTATATTTAGACACTTTTTTTATTTAAAACTAAGGTTATTAGATATCAAAGAATAATTATTGTGCCTTTTTAATAGAATAGTTTAATTATGATAAATCTATTAATAGTCTGTTTTGAATCTAATGGATGATTAAACTCGTGAAAAAAAAGAATTAATCTTCTTATCTTTTTTTAATCTATCTTTACACAAATTCTAGGTCTTCCATTTAAAATATTTGTCAAGCGTAGAATTATTTACGATTATGACATTTAAAGAACTAAATCTTTTAGAGCCGATTTTAAACGCTCTTACCTCAGAGGGTTATACCAACCCAACTCCAATTCAAGAAAAAGCAATTCCAATTTTATTAGCTGGAAGAGATATTATGGGCTGTGCTCAGACAGGAACAGGTAAAACAGCAGCTTTTGCAATTCCGATTTTACAGCGATTAACACAAATTCCACGGACATCTGGCAATAGAAGTATTCGCTCTTTGATAGTAACACCAACTAGAGAATTAGCTATTCAAATTGAAGATAGTTTTAAGAGTTATGGTGCGAATCTTCCTTTAAAACATGCAGTAGTTTTTGGTGGTGTAAATCAAGCATCTCAAGTGAATCGCTTAAAAAATGGTGTGGATATCTTAATTGCAACTCCAGGCAGACTTTTAGATCTTGTGCAACAGGGTTTTATTAATTTAAAATCTCTTGAGATTTTTGTATTGGATGAGGCAGACCGAATGTTAGATATGGGTTTTATTCATGATGTAAAGAAAATCATTAAGATTATTCCAGAAAAAAGACAAACACTTTTTTTCTCAGCAACAATGCCAAAAGAAATTACGAGCCTAGCAAATTCTATCCTGACAAATCCAAGTCATGTTGAAGTAAGCCCTGTTTCTTCAACGGCAGAAACAATTCAGCAAGAGTTGTATTACGTTGATACGGACCAGAAAAAAGAATTGTTATTGCATTTATTGGCAGAACAAAAAATTTCTAATGCACTAGTATTTTCTAGAACCAAGCACGGAGCAGATAAAATTGTTAAGATTTTAAGTCGCGAAAAGATTAATGCTGCAGCAATACATGGGAATAAATCGCAAAATGCTCGTCAAAATGCCTTGAATAGTTTTAAGGAAAGAACATTACGTGTCCTTGTGGCGACAGATATTGCAGCCAGAGGAATTGACATTGATGATTTAGAGTATGTCTTTAACTATGATCTACCAAATATTCCAGAAACCTATGTTCATAGAATTGGAAGAACGGGGAGGGCAGGAGCAAGCGGAAAAGCAATTTCCTTTTGTGATACAGAAGAAAGAGCTTATTTAAAAGACATCCAGAAATTGATTGGCTTAACTGTTCCTGTTGTGAACGAACATCCATTTCCCGCTACAGGAAAAATAAAAGTTAAATCTCCTGATACTCGTCCTCCGAGACAGAATTTTTACGGAAGGAGATAAAATTAGAAATGAATAATGATTTTTTGAGTGTACGCTTTTGTACCAACAATCAAAATCCTTATCAAATTTGTAACGCGAACAATAATCTCAATTTGAGATATTATTCTATTTTCCTTTCTTTTTTTCTTGACAAAAAAAGAAACACCACGAAGTAGCAGCGAAGCTAAAAAAGTCAAGGCTCTGAATTTCTATTTTGTTCGCAA
>RFSL01000031.1 GCA_009923965.1 Flavobacteriia bacterium
ATAAATGAAGCGATCTTCTTCAAATTTAATTTCGGTTTTTGTTGGGTGAATATTAACATCAATTTTTGCTGGATCTATTTCAAAGAAAATAAAATAGCTAGGAAAAGTTCTTTCAGGAATCAAACCTTCAAATGCTTTTGAAACTGAATGATGAAAATAGGCATCCTTAAAAAACCGATTGTTGACAAAAAAAAATTGTTCTCCTCTTGTTTTTCGAGCAGTTTCAGGTTTTCCAATAAAGCCATTTATTTTAACAATGTTTGTATCTTCTTCTATTGGCACAAGCCTTTCGTTATGAGATTTCCCCAAAACATCAACAACTCTTTTTCTTAAATTTGAGCTTTGTAAATTATATATTTCTTGAGTATTGTGGTGCAATGAAAAACGAATTTCAGGATGCGCAAGTACAATTCGCTCAAATTCTTCTCGAATGTGACCAAACTCTACCGTATCAGATTTAAGAAAATTACGCCGAGCTGGAACATTGTAAAACAAATTCTTCACTTCAAAAGAAGACCCTTTTGGACAAACAGTTTTCTCAGTATTTTTTATTGTATTTCCCTCAATGTTGAGTAAAATTCCTGTTTCAGTTTGGTCTTTGTGCTTGGTTTTTAATTGAACGTGAGCAATTGCTGCGATAGATGCTAATGCTTCTCCTCTAAATCCTTTAGTTTGCAGTTGGAACAGATCGTTTGCTGAAGAAATTTTACTTGTAGCATGTCGTAAAAAACAAGCACTGGCATCTTCTTCCTGCATTCCATCACCGTCATCAATTACTTGAATAAGTGTTCTCCCTGCATCTTTTATCACTACCATTACTGAAGTTGATGAAGCATCGATGGCATTTTCCATGAGTTCTTTAACAACAGATGCAGGCCTCTGAATTACTTCACCTGCCGCAATTTGATTGGCAATGTGTTCAGGAAGTCGTTGAATAAGTCCCATTAGTTCATGATTTTATAAATCACCGATTGAATTCCTTCTATTCCGTTAAAAATAAAATAACCTAACACCACTAAAACACCGATTAGAATCAGTGTTCGAAAATTTGCCTGGTAATTCGCTTGTTGTCGCGTGCGACCAAGAGACCATGAATCTTTAAATTGCTCTCTCAACAATGATTTTCTATCTTCTTCACTAAGATTTTCAGCAGCTTCTAATTGTTTTTTTTTAAGTGCAAGTCTTTCCTTTCGCTCGTCGTAATATCTTGGTAGATAATTGAAGCGTTTATTCTGCGATTTTGTATTGAAAAATTTTAGGGCCATTTGTGTTTCACAAAAATAAGGATAATCCTCTAATATGTCTATTTTATTCAACTTTCTTAAAGAAAATTATTCGCTTGTTTCGTTGTAATTTAAATCCTTTCCATAGGTTTCTTTCAAGCGTGAAATACTATAAAAAGCAAGTGTTATGAAAAATAAACCAATCATCAATGCAGAAACTCCATCACTAAAATTAAGAGTCAAAAGTCCAAAAAAGAGCATAATAATTGGTACAGATCCTCGCACAAAATTAGGAATTGTATTTGCGGCTGTAGATCGAATATTCGTGCCAAATTGCTCTGCAGCGATAGTAACAAAAATGGCCCAGTAGCCAGTCCCTGTACCTAATAAAAAACACATTAAATAATAAATACTAGCATTAAGAGTTACAAAATACTCAAGAAAAAAAAGGAAGGTAATGCTTGTTACTAATGTAAAACTTAAATATAAATAGACAACTTTCTTTCTGCTTTTTAGAATTTGACTTAAAATCCCAGAAAGTAAATCTCCAAATGAAAGCCCTATGTATGCATACATTACAGCTTTTCCATTTTCAATATCATTTATTCCAAGCCAAGGTCCAAAATTATCCTTAGAGTTCATGATCAAAAGTCCAATAATGTACCAAATTGGAATTCCAATAAAAATACAATGAATGTATTTGAGTAAATTTTCACGTTTATAGAAAATGAGTTTTAGATCACCTTTTTTAATGTGTTTTTCATCTTTTCCATTCAAAAAAAAGGATGATTCTATCGTACCAATTCGCAATAGAAGTAAAAAAAGTCCCATTAAGCCTCCAACAATGTAGGCAACCTGCCAATTTTGTAAACTTAGACCAGTAAAATCATGAAAAAATTGTGTTATTCCAAGACCGTTTGCACCAACTAACGAGGCAGCAACTGCACCAAGAGCTCCAAAAGTTACAATAATCATGGTGCCATATCCCCGTGTTTCTTTTGTCATTATTTCAGAAATCAGGGTGATTCCCGCACCTAGTTCACCGGCAAGCCCAATTCCTGCAATAATTCGAATACATGCATAACTTGGAATATCTGTAACAAATGCATTGGCGAGATTTGCAATGGAATAAAGTATAATAGAGCCAAAAAGTACTTTCAAGCGACCTTTTTTATCCCCCAAAATCCCCCATAATAAACCACCAAGTAGCATTCCCAGCATTTGCATATTAAAGAGGAATTTTCCTGTTGAAGCAATTTGCTCAGCACTTGCATTCGACATAATTTGTTGCAGGCTTTCTCCTTTAACAACTCCAAAAAGCACTAAGTCATAGATGTCAACAAAGTACCCAAGTGCTGCGACAATTAGCACAAGAATTATTTGGTTTTTATTACTCTTTTCTGACATTTTTAAAATGAAGTTAAATTATAGAGATTTAAAAATACAAAAATAAATGCAATAGATTCATCTCACAACTAATTGTTGATGAATAGTTTTTAAAGCACATTATGACATTGAAACATTTTAGTAATTTTGTTAAAAATAAAATACAATGGGAAACAATTTACTGAAGGGAAAACGCGGAATTATATTTGGCGCTTTAAATGATCAATCGATTGCATGGAAAGTTGCACAACGCGCGCATGAAGAAGGTGCAGTTTTTGTTTTAACAAATGCACCAATTGCTATGCGAATGGGTGAAATTAATAAATTGGCGGAAGAAACGGGGAGTCAAATTATTCCTGCAGATGCTACAAGTATTGAAGATCTTGAGAATTTAGTGACAAAATCAATGGAAATTTTAGGAGGAAAAGTTGACTTCGTTTTACATTCCATTGGCATGTCACCAAATGTTAGAAAAGGAAAGCATTATACAGAGAGCAATTATCAATATTATAATCAAACAATGGATGTTTCTGCGATTTCCTTGCATAAAACCTTGGCTACATTGTTCAAGCACGATGCAGTTAATGAATGGGGTTCGGTTTTAGCACTCAGTTATATTGCAGCGCAACGAATTTTTCCAGATTACAATGACATGGCAGACGCAAAATCCTTATTGGAATCGATTACTCGTTCATTTGGATACCATTATGGAATAAAAAACAAGGTGCGTGTAAATACGATATCTCAATCACCAACAATTACAACTGCGGGACAAGGAATTAAAGGATTTACAGAATTCATTAATTTCTCAGAACAGATGTCGCCCTTAGGAAATGCAACAGCTTTAGCGTGTGCTGACTATTGTATTACTTTATTTTCTGACCTCACACGATATGTAACAATGCAGAATTTATTCCATGACGGAGGATTTTCAAATACCGGTGTTACACAACAAGTTATTGAGCGATTTGGGGATCAGTAATCCTTTACTTTAAATACTTTTTTGCTGCCCAAAATGTTCCAAATGGAAGAAATGCAGCAATAAATAAGATCAGAGCTTTACTAAAAGCCCATTTTTCTTTGATTAAAAAAAGCAAAATATATCCGCAAAATAGCAAGAAGAATAATCCGTGAATTAAGCCAACAATTTTATTTGGGTAACTAATTTCAAACTTGTATTTCAAAATCATTGTTATGAGTAATGCAATCCACGAAAATCCCTCTAAGATTGCTACTATTCGAAATTGCTTGATTAATTTATTATTTTTCATTTCTTTACTTGTTTTTCTAAGCCAAATAAGCGATCACGCAATCTAGCTGCTTCAATAAAATCTAGCTCTTTTGCTGCACTTTCCATGGCTTTCTTGGTTACTTTTATCTGTTTTCTTAATTCTTCTGAATCTGAATACTGCGGTGCTTCTTCAGCTGCTAATGGAACTGTTTCACTTTGTTCGTAGCGCTGTTGACGCATTGCTTGGTCTCCATCTGCAACCTGAGTTGAATCTATAATTTTCTCTTTTGATTTATTCAATGCAGTTGGAACCAATCCATTTTCTTTGTTATACGCATCTTGTAGTTCTCTCCTTCTTAGTGTTTCATCGATTGTCTTTTGCATAGAATTAGTCATTTTATCCGCATACATAATAACCATTCCGTTTAGATTTCTAGCTGCTCTTCCAACAGTTTGTACAAGCGAGCGCTCGTTTCTCAAAAATCCCTCTTTGTCAGCATCCAATATTGCCACCAATGAAACCTCTGGTAAATCAAGACCTTCGCGCAATAAATTAACACCTATCAAAACATCAAAAACTCCAAGTCGCAGTTGCCGCAATATCTCTACACGTTCTATCGTATCAATTTCACTGTGAATATAGCGACATAAAATCCCCAATTTATCTAAGTATTTTTGTAATTCTTCCGCCATTCTTTTTGTCAATGTCGTAACTAAAACACGTTCTTTAACAGCTATCCGTTCCTGAATTGCTTCGATTAAATTATCAATTTGGTTTGCACTTGGTCGCACTTCAATAATTGGATCAAGCAATCCTGTTGGGCGAATCACTTGCTCAACCATAATCCCCTCCGACTTTTCAATTTCATAGTCAGCAGGCGTTGCAGAAACATAAATTCGCTGTTGCGCCATTCCTTCAAATTCCTCAAATTTTAGAGGACGATTATCGATGGCAGCTTGTAAACGGAAGCCATAGTCAATAAGATTAATTTTTCGGGCGCGGTCACCACCATACATTCCTTTAACTTGCGGAAGCGTAACATGACTTTCATCGATTACCATTAAATAATCTTCAGGGAAATAATCCAAAAGACAAAAAGGGCGTTCTCCAGATATTCTACGATCAAAATACCGTGAATAATTTTCAATTCCCGAACAATAGCCTAATTCCCGAATCATTTCTAAATCGTAATTAACACGTTCATCTAAGCGTTTGGATTCCTCTAATTTCCCTTCCTTTTTAAAATTTTCTACTTGTATTACCAAATCATCTTGAATTTGTTCAATCGCTTGTTGCGTATTTTCAGGACTCGAAACAAATAAATTTGCTGGAAAAATAGCAATTTCAGTATAGCTTTCGATTTTCTGGTTGGTTTCAGGATCTATGGAGGTAATCCCTTCGATTTCGTCACCCCAAAAAGAAATTCTTAAAGCATAATCTGTATAAGCAAGAAAAATATCAACAGTATCTCCAATTGCACGAAAAGTCCCGCGTTCAAATCTATCTCCTGCTCTTGAATATAAATTTTCTACCAATTTAAATAGAAATTTATTCCTTGGAATGCTATCACCAATTTTCAAATAGATGATACTATTTTTAAATTCACTTGGATTTCCAATTCCATAAATACAGGAAACAGAAGCAACAATAATTACGTCCTTTCGTCCAGAAAGTAAGGCAGATGTTGCCGAAAGTCGTAATTTTTCAATTTCGTCATTGATTTGTAAATCTTTTTCGATGTAAGTTCCAGTAACTGGCAAATAGGCTTCTGGTTGATAATAATCATAATAGGAAACAAAATATTCGACGGAGTTTTCAGGAAAGAATTGCTTAAATTCACCATACAACTGAGCTGCAAGTGTTTTGTTGTGTGATAATACCAATGTAGGTCTATTGATTCCTGCAATTACATTAGCAATTGTAAAGGTCTTTCCACTTCCAGTTACACCAAGTAAGGTCTGATGCTCAATACCAGCAGCTAAACCCGCTATCAATTGCCGAATTGCTTCAGGTTGATCGCCAGTTGCTTGAAATTCTGATACAAGTTGAAAATCCATTTTGTGGAGAAGATGGGATTCGAACCCACGACCTCTTGACTGCCAGTCAAGCGCTCTAGCCAACTGAGCTACATCCCCAATAGGTGCAAATGTAAAAAAAACAGAGGGATTGAGGTCAATTAATTATACAAGAAACTAATAAAAGCACTTTCTTTTTTAATAAATAATCTGATTAGAATTATAACTAGTTGAAATTTCTAATATAGAACATTAACAAAGCCATTAACTTGCTTTGTATCATCATTGATTTTTGAACCATAACGAATAGTCCAATTGTAAATCCCAGAAGGGACTTTTAAACCATCTTTACCATAAGTTCCATCCCAACCAGCTGAAGCATTATTTGTTTCCCATATAGTTTCTCCCCATCGGTTATAAATTTCTAAATTGAAAGAATAAATATCAAAGCCAGAAGTAAAAATAGGCCTCCAAAGTTGATTGTGTTCGTCCTCATCAGGAGTAAAGGTATTTGGAATATAAAAAATTGCTTCACTAAGCACTACTATTGTCATTTCGTAGATATCAAAACAACCCAATGGAGTACTTGCAGTTAATGAAACCAATATATTATCTGCAGCACCCGTATAAGTATGACTGGTATTTTGATCAGTACTAGATGAATTATCTCCAAAATCCCATAGATAGGAAACTGCACCAATGCTGGAATTCACAAAATTAATTTCCTCAATCTCAGAAGAAATTACTGCAGGATTAAAAGTAAAAGAAGCAATAGGATCATTCTCCATGAAAATATAGTCGCTATATGTTGTGGTTTCGATACAAGAGCTTAACTCGTATTCTAGGGATATATCCTGGAATCCACTTGCATTTATAGTATACACTAAATTTGCCCCAGTTCCTATTTCTGTATTATTCAAAAACCATGTATAATTAGCGCCAGGAATTGGATTTATAGCTGAAAAATCAATGGGTAATGGGTTACAACCTGTAAGTTTATCAGCAATAAAAGACGGTGGCACAGCAGGAACTATGACAATAGTCATGTCTACAGTAGTTTGACACTGACCACTATTTGGAAGAAATGTATGAGTAAAAACTCCCGGAATTGATGAATCAATAATTGGTGGGGACCATATACCTATAATACCAGGATTATTAGTAGAGATAGTTGGTAAAATTGGATTTGGATCATCTTGGCACAGTTGAGGTATTTGATTGAAAGTGGCGACTTCTTGTATTGTTATATTTATAGTTGAAGAAGCACCACATAGGCCAGGCGTTGGTGTAAAAGTATAGGGGAAAATTCCAGCTGTTGAAGTTGAAATAATTGGTGGGTTCCATGTCCCTTGGTAAGGAATAGTGTTTGTTGAAGTAGTAGGTAATATTGGAGCTATACTATTAATACATAAAGTGTTTATTGGATTAACACTTGCTGTTCCATTGGGAATAGTTACAACAGTCATAGTTGCAGGATATGCACAATAAAGATTTGTTGGTGTAAAGGTGTATACTTGACTTCCTACTGAGGCAGATGAAACAGTTGGAGGATTCCAAGTACCCGAAATAGGTTGTAAATTCGTAGAATTAGTTGGTAGAACATCCGTTACAACTGAATTGTTACAGAAAGGAAGAATTTGGGAAAAGGTTGGATTTATGGGGGCATTTACCGTTACCGTGCTTATAGCAGCAGAATTACTGATTGGTGAACCATTAATGTCAACACCGTTTGCCGTTACAGTGTAAGTTGAAGTAGTGAGAGGTGAAACGATAATACTTTGGGTAGTTTCTCCTGTTGACCAAGAATAAGATACAGTTGATGGATTTCCGGGAAAATTTGCTGTTAGTGTAGCACTTTCACCGGGACAAATTGAAGGATTATTTACAGTTAGTGGTGGAGTACAAGAAATATCTGAAATTCCGGGAGTTGTTTGAAAAAAATTAAGTTGTAAGTTTGGGTTTGTGACAGAGCTATAATTAGACAGGCAGATAATGAATTGCTGACCAGCTATTACCGGTAATGCTGCTTCAAAATTTGTTGGACTTGCACCTGCAGGAAGAACAGTAGCCATGCCTGTAAAGCCTTCGCAGGCACCATTCCAATTACATCGAATAGGGGCTAATGTATTTGCTATGATTTCATTGCATGCTGTGGGTGAATAAGGCCACATAATCCAATCTAGGCATCCTGTACTTGCATCTGCTCCAAATGTAAATTCTAAGGAGCCTGATGCAGCAATGTTAATTATCATCCATGTAGGATTTGGACCTGCAGAAAGTAAGCAACCAGCATTTAAAGTACCTACTGAATTAACTGGCCCCGGATTAGTAGAGGGATTTGAAAATGATCCCGTTGTTAGTTCTATTACACTTCCTGCTCCATTTGGTGTTATTACTAAAGGTTGATCTTCACAAATATTAATTGCATCAACACAATCTGGTTGAGCATAGGATGAAAAGCTGCAAAATAATAAAAGAAAAAGAATGGGAAACAACTTGTGAAAAAAAAGATGTAACAAATGCTATAAATAAAAATTTACATTTCACAAAAGTTGATTAGGCTTTTCCCACTAGAACTTAATCCCTGTGGATAACTGTCTGTGAATCACTTATTCAAAGTTTTACATCAGTCCAAACAAGGATTTACGCTTCGTAGTAGGTGATTACAAGGCGTAGTCACTAGAAATCGAAAGGAAAGAAATGACTACAAACATCAGAGTCGCACCGATGGTCGCCGGTGCCGAGCTCTCCATCGAAGGCGACAAGGTCACGATCCAGAATCTGACCGTCACCAACCAGGAGCTAGCAAGCTACTTGGCTTCTAAGGACCT
>RFSL01000301.1 GCA_009923965.1 Flavobacteriia bacterium
TGTAATCTTGAATACGCGCATTGTTTGCAGAACTCGCTTTTGCAATTGCTTTTTCTACATGATCAACAATCATTTTTTCTCCAAAAGCATTCATGTAATGTGAAATTCGTCCACTTACCTTAAACCGATAAGGATTAATAGATGTAAAACGTATTGTATCGCCGATGAGATAACGCCATAAACCAGCGGATGTACTAATAACTAATGAATATTCTGTATCGAGAGCAACTTCTTGAAGGCTTATTGTTTCAGATTCTAAATTTCTAAATTCATTCATAGAAATAAACTCGTAAAAAATCTGTGAATTCGTTAAGAGTAATAATTCATCTTTGTCGGTTTGATCTTGCATTCCAAAATATCCTTCTGATGCATTATAGGATTCTACATAGTTTATATTTTTCCCTATTAATTTAGAAAAAGTTGCACGATAGGGATTAAAATTCATGCCGCCGTGAATGTATAATTCTAAATTTGGCCAAACTTCGTGAATTGTATTTTTTCCAGAAATCTCTAACACTTTCTTAAGTAGGAGGGATGTCCAACTTGGAATACCGGCAAGAATACCAATATTTTCGTGTATAACGGAATGCGCCATTTTTTCTAGTTTCTCTTCCCAATTTCCTAATAGTGCAATTTCTTTTTTAGGTGTTCTTCGGACCTCAGTCCATGCTGGCAGGTTATTAATAATAATAGCAGAAAGATCTCCAATGAATACACCTCCAGCTTTTTTAGTTATTTGCCCACTTCCACCAATAATTAGATGTTTTACATTGTATAATTTTCTTTTAGGATGATTTGCATAGTATTGCGCTAATAAATCTTTCCCTCCAGCATAATGATTGAATTCAAGAAGTTCTTTCGTTATTGGTAATTTTTTTACGCGATCTGCTGTAGTGCCAGAAGATTTCGCAAACCATTTAGTTTTACCTGGCCATAGTAAATTTGTTTTGCCTTCTATTGATAAATCAATTAACGATTTTAAGCTGCCGTAATCTTGTAATGGAATTCTCTCTTTAAATTCTGAGTAATAAGTATTTAAATATAGCTCTTTTTCAAGACCAAATTCTGTTTTACTTATTTGAGAGATTAAATAATGGAATATTTTCTTTTGGTTCTCATGCGGCAATCCGTTTCATGCGCTTTCCAATGTACCAAGAAAATAGCGAATTGAAAGGCATGCTAAAAGTATGAAGTTCGTTTTGGGCTAACCCCAAATAAGAATAGAAACAA
>RFSL01000302.1 GCA_009923965.1 Flavobacteriia bacterium
AGAATTTGATGATTTAACTTTTGAATTTGCATTTGTCAATAATTTTGTGTCCGCATATGATTTTTTCTTGACACAAGAACCATCAACTTACCACTTAGAAACCTTAACAGACACTATACTCTGGAGTGTATCGTATAATGACTTAGAAATAATTTATGACAAAACGGAAATTGGCAATACTATAGGAAGATTGGCAAGCGAAGACCTGTTTATGAAAAAATCTAAGCGAGAATTATCTTTATTAATCCAATCTGCCCAGGAACGTTATTTGAACTTATTTACAGAACAGCCTGAATTGTTGCAATTTATTCCATTAAAGTATATAGCCTCTTATATTGGAGTAACGCCACAGGCACTAAGTAGAATAAGGAAACGTATTTCTTAACCCAAGTTCATTGTTTGAATTTTAGCTTATTAGTAATTTTCAACTCATCAATTAAAAAAGAGTAATGGAAAAATTAGTATTATCGTTAGTATTATTTATCGTTGCAGCAACTTCGGTAATTGCCCAAGATTTAAGCCCTTATCATCATATTATAAAGGGAATTGTTAGGAAGAACTTCAAATCTATAACAGAGCACCGTTATGACGAGGTTTTAAAGGGAGTGTCTAATAAAGAATTAGAACATACTTTTGCAGGAGATAATTGCTTGGGTGGTACACGCCATGATAAAGAAAGCTTGAAAAGATGGTTTGAAAGAGTGGGAATTGTACTTCCAGACCTTAAATTTGAGGTAACAGACATTCAGGTTAAAGGAAATCCAGCCAAAACCCTTGTTATTGCAAGGTGGACAGCAACTTGTCATTTATTAAATGGTGAACCCTACATAAATAAAGGAGTTCATTTTATCACATTGAAATGGGGAAAGGCTGTTAAATTTGATGTTTATGAAGATACTAAAACTGTATCTCATGGTTTAGATGTTCAATTTGAATCAGGTATCAAGGAAGCTAAAGCTCCCAAAATTGAAAGCTAAAAATTTCATCTAATATAAACAGCTATGGCAATTGGTACTTTTGATTGAGTTGGATTAAAAAATTGGACGACAGTATAATTGCACGACTGCATAACAGGGGTTTTGCAAAAGCTGGACTTCATTGCTAATTTGAACATTTGGAATTCTAAAGAACATTGTGCTAAATTTGAACATTCGTACTTCTAATCCCACCTTCGCCAAGCCCGAAAACGTTATCCTTCATTTTGAACAGCTGATCTAAGTCGGATATAAT
>RFSL01000303.1 GCA_009923965.1 Flavobacteriia bacterium
TTTGTTGTCGATTCGATGACTGGTCAGGATGCTGTAAATACGGCCAAAGCTTTTGATGAGCGAATTAATTTTGATGGAGTTGTATTGACAAAATTAGATGGTGATACAAGAGGTGGTGCAGCTTTATCCATAAAAGCAATTGTAAATAAACCAATTAAGTTTGTTGGAACTGGTGAGAAAATGGACGCTTTGGATGTTTTTTATCCAAGTCGTATGGCAGATCGTATTCTTGGAATGGGAGATGTTGTTTCGCTTGTTGAACGTGCACAAGAACAATTTGATGAGGAGGGTGCAAGAAGATTACAAAAGAGAATTCTTAAAGATCAATTTGATTTCAATGATTTTTTAGCACAGTTGCAACAAGTAAAAAAAATGGGGAATGTTAAAGATTTAATGGGCATGATTCCTGGAGTGGGAAAAGCGATGAAAGATGTTGATGTTCCAGATGATGCATTTAAAGGAACAGAGTCAATGATTCTCTCTATGACACCTAAAGAACGAGCTAACCCTGCTTTGTTAAATATGGCTCGTAAAACACGAATAGCGAATGGCTCAGGAATGAACATACAAGAGGTTAATAAGTTGATAAAGCAATTTGAGGAAATGCGAAAAATGATGAAATTAATGAGTAACCCCCGCAATGCAATGTCAATGATGAGTAAACTAAAAGGGATGGGCGGAATGCCTGGAATGTAAATGGAAAACTACGATATTTATCCTGCAAAACCTCATATTGAGAAAGTAAAAATCGAGAGTAATTGGGGTTTAACTGCTTTTTCTTTAGTGCTTTTTGTTGGTGTTTTTCTCCTACTTTTTAAAGATGAAATAAATTTTGTCTTATTTCTTATTTTGGTTCTTTTTATTCATGAGATGGGACATTTCACCTTCATGAAATTATTTAATTACGAAAATGTTCGAATGCTTTTTATTCCATTGATGGGCGCTTTTGTCCAAGGAAGCAAAGAAAAATATTCACAAACTCAAAGTTTTATTGTTGTTGCTGCAGGTCCTTTTCCTGGAATTTGTATTGGTATTATCACTTTATTTCTATCTTCTTTTTATCAATTAAATTGGCTTCTTGAGTTATCTTTTCTTTTTCTTTTTTTAAATATTATAAACCTAATTCCAATAGATCCTCTGGATGGCGGGCAGTTATTCAAGCTTTTAGTACATAAGAAAAGAGATCTTTTTTTAATCATCTTTGCTTTTATTTCTTCACTTATTTTAAT
>RFSL01000304.1 GCA_009923965.1 Flavobacteriia bacterium
AATTGGCTTTATATAATATCAGCGACTTGCTCTGGATTTTGACATATTTCCGTGTTGTTATACCGATGCTTACTTTTAGTTTAAGTTAAAAAGACAAGTTGACTCTCGTTGCAAAAGTTTTGTAAAACACTCCAGATATTTTAAGATAAAGTTCAGTCGATAGCAAAAATATTTCTCAATTTTGAAGAATGCTTGCCTTTATCGATGGATTATTTTTAGCAGTATTGTTTCAGAAAAAGCATACAATAAAATAGTATAAGGAATTCTAAACCATTTATTTTTAAAAAACTTAAGCATAAGCGATAGAAAAATTTTAATTCATGATTTATTATTGGAAAGTACCGAAGCCAAAAGGCAATAAATTTTGGACTGAATCTATGCACATAGTTCTATTATCTTGATTTACAAGAATAATACGAATAGGTTTATTTTGACGGTTTTCAGATTCAAGCATCACCTGTCGGCAAGCGCCGCAGGGAGAAAGTAGCTGACTTATAGGCATTAAATCTCCTTTGGCAACAATACAAATCAAATCAACTGCTATTCCAGGAAATTGCGCACCAGCATGAAATAAAGCCACTCTTTCTGCGCAAAGTCCAGACGGATAAGCGATATTTTCTTGATTATTTCCTTGAATTATCTGACCGTCTTCTAAAAGAAGTGCTGCGCCAACTTTAAACTTGCTGTAAGGAGCATATGCCTTTTCCATTGCCTCAAAAGCTTTATTTACTAGCAAAATCTCTTCAGGATTTAAGGATTTCCAATTTGGAAAGAGTTGAAATTTAAAGCTGTATTCTTTTTGCATTTTAAACTTCTACGGAAAAGGAATACTTTTGTTCGGAAAAAATGAAATTGAACCTAAGTGAATAGAGAACTACCAATTCGCACCATTGTACTCCCTTCTTCAATAGCAAATTGAAAATCTCCACTCATTCCCATTGAAATTTCTTTAAAAGAAGTTTGACTCGAGAAATAGTCGGATTTTATTTCACTAAATATAGCCTGTAAAGCTTTGAATTCATTTCGTAGGGCAATGGATGCACCATTGTCTCGTTATCATGTAGTTATAAATTTGCCAACGGCGATCCAAAAGGCCAGGCCTCTATCCCCTATCATTTTGCCATTACCAACAGAGGGGCTTGATGTTGATGGTAGAGAAATAATTACTCATAATGATGGCACTCTTTTTTATCGTGATAAA
>RFSL01000305.1 GCA_009923965.1 Flavobacteriia bacterium
CAACACATTAATTAAGCAATGATAGAAAGAATTCTTTAATTATGTGTACCTTTGCACCCAAATTTAAAAATACACAATGACATTCGAAGAGCTCGGATTGAAGAGTGAGGTGCTGAAGTCGTTAAAAGAATTGGGTTTTACAGCACCAACTCCAATCCAGGAAAAAGCAATCCCCTACCTGATGCAGGAAGATTGCGACTTTGTCGGCTTAGCGCAGACAGGTACAGGAAAGACCGCAGCATTTGGTTTGCCGCTCATTAATAATATCGACACGAAGGCAAGATTGCCTCAAGGTTTGATAATTTGTCCCACACGAGAATTATGCTTGCAAATAACGAAGGACTTAGAAACATATTCTAAGTTTTTAGACTGCAATATTGTCTCTGTTTATGGTGGAACTGATATCCGAAAACAAATTACTGACGTAAAAAAAGGAGTTGCAATTATTGTTGCCACACCCGGACGTTTAATGGACTTAATAAATCGTAAAGTAATTCAACTTTCTCAAGTTCGCTATGTAATTTTAGATGAAGCCGACGAAATGTTGAACATGGGTTTCAAAGAAGATATTGATTCAATATTAGATACAACGCCCGTTGATAAAAATGTTTGGTTATTTTCAGCAACGATGCCAAATGAAGTAGCACGTATTGCTAAAACATACATGCACGATCCTTTGGAGGTTTCTATAGGTCATAAAAATCAAACCAATGAAAATATTGATCATGTATATTATTTGGTAAAAGAAAGAGATCGCTATGAAACAATTAAGCGTCTTATTGATTTTAATCCGAGTATTTATGGTCTTATTTTCTGTCGTACAAGAAACGAAACAGCAAATGTTGCCGAAAAATTAGCTAAGGAAGGTTACAACGCAGAACCTTTGCATGGAGATTTAACCCAAGCAATGCGTGACCGTGTTATGGATCGTTTTAGAAGTAAAGAATTACAAATTCTAGTAGCAACTGATGTTGCAGCTCGTGGTTTAGATATTGATAATATTACTCACGTTATAAATTATAATTTACCAGATGACATCGAAAATTACACACATAGAAGCGGTAGAACTGCTCGTGCGGGTAAAAAAGGAGAGTCTTTGGTTCTTGTAAATGGACGAGAGATGGTAAAGATTAAAGCAATTGAGCGACAAATGCGCACCAGCTTTCGTCAAGGAGAAATTCCAGGTGCTGAAGAGATTTG
>RFSL01000306.1 GCA_009923965.1 Flavobacteriia bacterium
TGTCAATTAAAGCCATCTTTCGAATGGATTTACGTGTTGTTTGGAAGTTAGTTAACATTCCACCAGACCAACGTTCTGTAACAAAAGGCATGTTAATTTTAGTTACTCTTTCAGAAACGATTTCTTTCGCTTGTTTTTTTGTTGCAACAAAAAGTACTTTCTTTCCAGATTTTGCAATTTGTTTCATCGCAGCACATGCGTGATCCAAATGAACCATTGTTTTGTTCAAGTCAATAATGTGTATTCCTTTTTTCTCCTCAAAAATATATGGAGCCATAGCTGGATTCCATTTTCTTTTTAAGTGACCAAAGTGAACACCTGCTTCTAATAAAGTTTCAAAATTTAATTTAGACATATTGTTTTTTTTGTTTACGTTCCTATTTTTTTCTTACTCGTCAATAATGGAGGGGATTGTATATCAATCAGGGTACTCCAGAATTTGGATGCTAAACTTACAGCTCGATTAACGTTTCGAGAACTGGAATTTCTTACGTGCTTTTGGTTGCCCTGGTTTTTTACGTTCCACCATTCGGGGATCACGCGTCATTAATCCTTCTACTTTTAAAAGTGGCTTGTAATCTGCTGATACTTCAACTAGTGCACGAGAGATACCTAAACGAATAGCTTCTGCTTGTCCGTTAATTCCTCCACCTGCAACATTTACTTTTATGTCGTATTTCCCAACTGTATCAGTCAAAACAAATGGTTGGTTAACCTTTGCTTGTAAAACATCGATTGGAAAAAAATCAGCCATTTCTTTTTTATTGATAGAGATTTTTCCTTTTCCTTTCGACATGTAGACACGAGCTACAGCTGTTTTTCTTCGCCCTAAGGCATTAATTACTTCCATAAAAATTATTTGAGTGTATCAAGATTTAATGTTTCTGCTTGCTGCGCTTGGTGCTTATGTGTCTCGCCAGCGTATACTTTTAGGTTTGTGAATAATTTTCTACCTAAGGCATTTTTTGGTAACATACCTTTAACAGCCTTTTCAATTAAGCGTTCAGGATGATTTTTCAACATGCTTTCAGCAGACGTAAAACGCTGTCCGCCAGGATAACCAGAAAAACGAACATATTCTTTGTTCTCTAGTTTCATGCCTGAAAAAGATATTTTCTCTGCATTGATAATTATTACATTGTCACCACAATCTGCATGAGGCGTATAACATGTTTTATATTTACCGCGAATAACTTTAG
>RFSL01000307.1 GCA_009923965.1 Flavobacteriia bacterium
ATAAAGAACTTTCTGAGAATTGTTTACGGGGTTTAATAGATTTACTTAATACAAGTAATCGTTTTCAGGTCAAGAAATGTGAAAGCACTATGTTTTCTTCAGATCCAAAAAGTTTAAGTTTTGGACTAGCATTAGCATGGAATAGTGTTGATAGTTTATGTCTGAAATATGAAGTTGATGCATTGATGGTCTTGGAATATTTCGATACGGATTTTAGTGTTTTGAATCCAGGAGCTATTGCAGCAAACACGATTGGAAACGTCTTAAATGGAAACCAAGTATCAGTTCAAGTTACAGGAACGGCAAAATCTTTTTGTGGATACCGCGTTTATTATTCCAAAACGAAATCTATTTTATACGAAGATCGTTTTGATTACAAAAAAACATGGACACAAAATTCTAGTAATCCAATTGATGCTGTATCAAAATTAATCAAGAAAAATGATGCTTTATATGATGTGAGTTATGAAACTGGGCAAGAATTTGCGATGAAAGTAATTCCCTTGTATTATTGGGAAAACAGAGACATGTACAAAGGAAAAAAAGGTGACATGGAAAGAGGAGAAAGACAAGCTATAGCAAAAGACTGGGAAGGTGCTTTCAAAACATGGGTTGAAGTATATGAAATGAACAACAAAAATAAAATCAGAGCAATAGCAGCATTTAACGCTGCGCTAGCTTGTGAAGTTCTAGGGAAATTATATGATGCTCAAATATGGATACAACGCGCATACATAGAAGATGGTAAAGAAGTAGCAAGAAATTATTCAGATATAATTGATTACCGATTGAGGCAACAAGCGAAATTAAAAGAGCAAACTGAGGAGTAAAAGAAAATTATTGTATATTATCACTCAATTTTGTTTCTGCAAAAGTAAGAATAAGGAACTTTATGAGGGTTACTTTTGTTAAAAGAATACATGCAACGAAAAGCTTTTTAAAAATATTTTTCTTAACTTTCTTAACTTTGAAAAAAAACACAATGAAATCAACTTTTTTATTCGCTACAATTTTTCTTTTAAATCTAAATGTAATAGCTCAACTTAATAATTGGCAAGCTTTTACAGACTCAATTCCGACCTTATCATCCCCAAGAGCCTGCGATTTAAATCAAGATGGAATTGAAGATATTATAATCGGTGGTGGAACAGACGGTGTTTTTAGCAACAATGGAATTATGGCCTACAATGGCTT
>RFSL01000308.1 GCA_009923965.1 Flavobacteriia bacterium
AGAGATAAAAGAAGAACACACATAAATGCTGTTGCAAGCAATGTTGCTACTTGCCCTACAACTGGACAGCCGCACCTATTTCACCATGCTCATTGGCATGAAGGTAAATTATACTATAAAGGAAAAGTTTTAGCCGAAAAAGAAGTTGTTGAGTAATCAACAAAAATTTCTGAAATGAAAATCGGAATAGATATTTCTGGTGGCGACTTCGCTCCTGCTGCAAATCTTGATGGCGCTATTTTAGCACAAAAAGAATTAAAAGGTGACGCCATTATTGTATTGATTGGCGATGAAGCACAAATAACTTTAGGTTTAAGAGAAAGAAATATTGCTGATGGTTTATTTGAAATAATTCATGCCCCAGAAGTAATTACTTTTCACGACCATCCAACCCGAGCACTTAGTAAAAAACCAAATAGTTCAATTGCTGTAGGATTTAATCAACTTGCAAAAGGAGAATTACATGCATTTGCTAGCACGGGTAATACTGGAGCTATGTTGGTGGGTTCAATGTACAAATTAAATACAATTGCAGGAGTTATTAGGCCTTGCATAACTTCAACACTTCCAGCTATAGATGGTTCCAAAACTATTTTATTAGATGTTGGCTCAAATGCAGATTGCAAAGCCGATGTCTTGTACCAATTTGCTGTTTTAGGATCTCTTTATTCGCAGCATGTTCATAACATTGAAAAACCCCGAGTGGCACTCTTAAACATTGGAGAGGAAGAATCAAAGGGAAATTTATTGACAATCGCTACTTATAAATTACTTGCCGAATCAGATGAGATTAATTTCATCGGAAATATAGAAGGCCGTCATATTTTTTCTGGAAAAGCAGATGTAATTGTCTGTGATGGATTTACTGGAAATGTAGTTTTAAAACAAGCCGAAGGTATTTATTCTCTTATGAAAAAACGAGGGATAAACGATGAGTATTTTGATCGTTTTAATTACGAGAATTATGGTGGGACTCCAATTTTAGGTGTAAAGGGAAATGTTATTATTGGTCACGGAATTTCCAATGACATTGCTGTTAAAAATATGATTTTACATGCTCATGAGGTTGCAAGCTCTGGTTTAGCGATGAAAGTTAACGATGCTTTTAATTAATTTATGAATAAAATAACTGCTGCTATTACGGGCGTTCAAGGATATGTTCCGGAACATGTTTTAAGCAATGAA
>RFSL01000309.1 GCA_009923965.1 Flavobacteriia bacterium
AAGTCCAAATCAATCCATTTTAGTACAAGTTGTCAAAGAACCTATATCTACCAAAGGACCAAGAATTAGCTCAGAGCTTTCACTTGCCGGAAGATTTATTGTTCTTGTTCCCTTTTCTGACCGAGTTTCTATTTCACAAAAAATAGAAGCAAAAGGAGAAAAAGAGCGTTTAAAGCGATTAGTACAATCCATCAAACCAAAAGGATTTGGCGTTATTGTGAGAACAGTAGCCGAAGGCAAAAATACAGCCGAATTAGAAAAAGATTTGCAGAACCTGTTAGACAGATGGACTGCAATGTGTAAAAAATTACCAACCGCTCATCATCCATCCAAAATATTAGGAGAACTTAACAAAGCTTCTTCCATGTTAAGAGATGTTTTTAATGATTCCTTCACAGGAATTCACATAGATGATGAAGAGTTGTACAACCAAACCAAGGACTATATTCAAGAAATAGCGCCTTCAAAATCGTCAATCGTTAAGTTTTATCAATCTAACGACACTCCAATTTTTGAGAAATACAATATAGAGAGACAGATCAAAACTTCATTTGGAAAAAATGTTTCGATGAGCAAAGGTGCTTATCTAATCATAGAACACACCGAAGCGCTTCACGTTATTGACGTGAATAGCGGAAATCGTTCCAATAAATCTTCTAATCAAGAAGAAACAGCCATGGAAGTGAACATGATTGCTGCCGCAGAAATCGCAAGACAATTACGTCTTCGGGATATGGGAGGAATTATAGTAGTAGATTTTATCGATTTATCAGATCAAGAAAACAGAAGAGTGTTATACGATTTCTTAAGAGAAGAAATGAGCGATGACAAAGCAAAACATAAAATATTACCCCCAAGTAAATTTGGATTAGTCCAAATAACAAGACAAAGGGTTCGACCAGAAGTAAATATTGAAACCAGAGAAGAAGATCCCAACAATGAAAAAGGGGATATTGAAGCTCCAATTTTAATTATCGACAGAATTATTTCTGATCTTGATAGAATTGTAAAAACGCAGCCAAATGTAGTGCTTAACGTCCACCCATTTGTAGGCGCGTATCTTACTAAAGGATTCCCATCCATTCGTTCAAAATGGTTTTTTGAATATAAAAAATGGGTGAAAATAATACCGCGTGACGCTTACACGTACTTTGAATATCATTTCTTCGAT
>RFSL01000310.1 GCA_009923965.1 Flavobacteriia bacterium
AACTATTTTGGGAAAATGGAAATCGGAAACAAACAAATATTTATTATTGGGACAAATCACAACGGCGCTGTGAAAAATACACCGATTATCATCTTAATGGAAAAATACGATTTGTAAATTTTAATGCCTTTGTGAGATTGTCTGAAATCTATGAATACGATATCAAGGACTATCCGCCTCACACAATTGATTACGATGGTTACACCACCTTGCGTGTTCCTTTTGGTTTAGCGTTAGAATACGATGATACGGGAGTTTTGAAATCTAAAACGACCCACAAAATGATCTTAAATGGCGGTCATGAACATTCTTCAAGAGAAGGCTTGTATGAAGACTATCACCACAATGGAAAACTCAAAACAAAAGGATTTTATAAGGACGGAGATCCTGACGGAAATTGGTTAGTTTATAATTACTTGGGGCAAAAAAGTGAAGAACAATTCTACCAACGCAACATGAAAGTTGGAACGTGGAAAGGCTGGCACGAAAATGGTAAACCAAGTTTTGAACACGTTTACGACACCTTATCTAATTTTATTTTTCACGCCAATAAAAAAGAATGGAACGAAGCAGGTTTACTTGTTTTTGAGCGCTTTATTGACCGAAAAGGAACGGGTTTTGAGAAAAAATGGTCGGATAATGGAACGCTGATTCAGCACCTCGAATTGGTAAATAACACGAAAATAGAAGGTTCAGAGAAAAATTGGTATCCCAACGGTCAATTGAAATCGTATTTGAACAATCTGAGAAATGCCGACACAACTTATGTGAGCTATTTCCAAAATGGAAAAATGGAGGAAATTCACTTGAAAACAAAAAACGAGTTGGACCAAGTAATTTCTAATAAAAAATGGAACGAAAAGGGAATATTAATTTCAGAAGTAAACAAAAAATCGCGACCAGAAAATGAGTTTATTGAATTGTATGAATTTTGGGCAACAGGGAAAACAAAATCACATATTTACCAATTGAATGAAACAAGATTGGAAGAAAAATATTTTCAGAATGGAAGTTTGAAATCGGGAGTTCGTTTTTTAAATGCAAAACTAGATGGCAAAACCCAACATTTTGATAGTTTAGGAACCTTGTTATTGGAAAATAATTACACCAATAACCTAAGAAATGGCTGGTGCAAACGCTATGATAAAACTGGTAAATTGCTTTTTGCGC
>RFSL01000032.1 GCA_009923965.1 Flavobacteriia bacterium
AAATTGCTATGGACTTACCAAAAAAATCGTTTACGAAAATGAAGAATTTAACCTGATTCAGGCAGCTTTAGACATTGAAGACGACATGGACAATTTGCGCTACAATAAAATTGTAATCGCAACAGATGCCGATGTTGATGGAATGCATATTCGTATGTTATTATTGACTTTCTTCCTGCAATTTTTTCCAGATTTGGTAAAAAGAAATCATGTCTACGTGCTCCAAACACCACTTTTTAGGGTAAGAAATAAGAAGAAAACAATTTATTGCTATTCTGAAGATGAAAGACGAACTGCCCTAATCGAAATCGGAAAAGGTGCAGAAATTACGCGCTTCAAAGGTTTAGGAGAAATTTCTCCGGATGAGTTTATTCATTTTATTGGAGCCGATATTCGTTTGGAGCCTGTAATCCTTACAAAAGATGCATCTATCGATTCGATTCTTTCTTATTTTATGGGAAAAAATACCGCGGAGCGACAAGATTTTATTATTGATAACTTAAGAGTTGAAAAAGATTTGGCGGAAGATAAATCCACTGAAAATGATTCCTCAGAACTTGAAATTGCTTCATAGATTATGGCTGAGGACGAAATAGAAAATTTAAAGCCAAACGGTGAAGAGCACAATCCTTTTGAGCACAAGGAAGTGGATGAGAAAATCATCCCTGTTGGTGGTCTTTATCATAATTGGTTTTTGGATTATGCGAGTTATGTTATTCTAGAGCGAGCTGTTCCATCGCTTTATGATGGTTTAAAACCGGTGCAACGCCGAATTCTTCATTCCATGAAAGAAATGGAAGATGGCCGCTATAATAAAGTCGCAAATATAATCGGAAACACGATGAAATACCATCCGCATGGAGATGCTTCCATTGGCGATGCATTGGTGCAGTTGGGACAAAAAGAGTTATTGATTGATTGCCAAGGAAACTGGGGAAATACACTTACAGGAGATGGCGCTGCTGCTCCACGATACATTGAAGCTCGACTTTCTAAATTTGCCCTTCACGTTGCTTTTAATGGAAAAACTACCAACTGGCTTTCCAGTTATGACGGACGAAATAAGGAGCCAGATCAGTTGCCAATGAAATTCCCGCTCTTACTTGCTCAAGGAGCAGAAGGAATTGCAGTTGGAATGGCTTGTAAGTTTTTACCGCATAATTTCATCGAATTAATTGACCAATCGATTAATCATTTACGCGGAAAGAAAGTAGAGTTTTTACCAGATTTCCCAAATGGTGGAATGGCAGATTTTTCTGGATATAACGATGGTTTGCGTGGTAGTCGAGTTCGAGTTCGTGCGAAAATCAAAAAATTAGACAATAAAACTTTAATTATTTATGAAATTCCTTTTGGAACAACTACTGGATCATTAATTGAATCGGTAATTAAAGCAAACGATAAAGGAAAGATTAAGATTAAAAAAATCGAGGATAATACCTCCATGGAAGCTGAAATTATCGTGCACTTATTTCCAGGTGTCTCTCCCGATAAAACAATCGATGCCTTGTATGCTTTTACTGACTGTGAAGTATCTATTTCTCCAAATTCTACGATTATTGATGGAGATAAACCACGGTTTATGGGGGTTTCTGAAATTCTCAAAGTCACGGCAGACACAACTGTTCGTTTGTTGAAATTAGAATTAGAAATTCGCTTGGATGAATTGGAAAGAATGTGGCATTTTTCGACTTTAGAGAAGTTATTTATTAATAATGAAATGTACATTGATTTCAAGCTTTATTCTGATAAAGAAACACTTTACGAATATTTGTATAAGCGGTTTTCTGTTTTTAAAAAAGAGCTTTTGCGAGAAATAACTGATGAGGATTTGCATAAGTTAACGCAAATTCCAATGATTCGTATTACGCGTTTTGATGCTTCAAAAGCAGATGATGCACTTCTTAAAATTGAGGAAGAAATGTTGCTTGTGAAAGCGAATTTGGCGAATTTAGTAGAATATGCGATTGATTATTACAAGGACTTAAAAAAACGATTCGGAGCAGGGAAGGAGCGAAAGACAGAAATAAAGGCCTTCGATAATATTACAGCTTCTAAAGTAATTATCGCAAATCGCAAGTTATATGTAGATTACGAAGAAGGATTTGTGGGATATGGTCTTAAAAAAACTGAATCTATCAGTGACTGCTCAGAAATTGATGATATTATCTGTTTCTTTTCTACGGGTAAATTAATGATAAGTAAAGTTACCGAAAAAAAATTCGTTGGTAAAGACTTGATTTTTGCGAGTGTTTGGAAACGAGGTGATACGAGAACAATTTATCATTTGTTCTACCAAGACGGAACTGGTGGTTCTACGATGATGAAGCGTTTTCATGTAACTGGAATTACGCGGGATACAGAGTATGATCTTACAAAAGGAACAAAAGGTTCCAAGATGTTATATTTCTCCGTTCATCCAAATGGAGAGAGAGAAGTTGTTTCTATTCTTTTGCGCCCTCGTCCGCATTTAAAAAGATTGCGATTTGATATTGATTTAGGAGAATTATTGATAAAGGGAAGAAATTCTGCTGGTAATCGAGTAACAAAAGAAATCGTTCAGAAAATTGTGCAGAAAGAAGTTGGTGGCTCAACACTTGCTGCACGAAAGATTTGGTACGATAGTATTGTTGGTCGTCTAAATGATGAGGGGCGCGGAAAGTTTCTTGGTTCTTTTAAAGGGGAAAATAAGATTTTAAGCTTGTATAAAAATGGAGATTATAGGTTAAGTAGTTTTGACTTAGCAACACATTTTGATGAAGACATGCTGCACATTGAAAAATGGGAGCAAGATCGTCCGATTTCTGCAGTTTATTATGATGGTGAAAAGGACATGCATTATGTAAAACGTTTTTTATGCGAGGTTTATTCCGATAAGCGTGTTTCCTATATTAGCGATAGCGAGGGTTCTTATCTCGATGCGGTTTCTACGGCATTTCGTCCAGAGGTTAAGATTGTATATAATAAGTTGCTGAAAGAAACCAAAAACTTACCTGATAACAAGATGCAATTAGCAGATTTGATTGAGGTAAAAGGAATGAAGGCACAAGGAAATCAACTTTCCAAATTGAAGGTAAAAGAAATTGTTCTTACGCACCCAATTGATGAAGGCAAAGAACCTTGGCCAGTAAATAGTATTGAAGAGTCCGGCGATTCTGAAATAACAAGTGATGATGCGACGACTATGGAATGGGAAATTACAAATGAAACCTCTGAGGATAACGATGATCCTAATGACGATGATGAGGAGCAATTAAAACTATTTTAAACTTTAATTTAAGTTTTCTGTTTTTCAAATAGTAAGCTTTATATCGTAAATTTGCTTAAAATTAACTCGCACTCAATGGCCTTGACCAAAGATTCTAAAATAAATTTCTTGAACATTGGCTTAATGTTAATCACAGCAGTATTTGCTTTTTTCTTGCCTTTCGAGACATTTTTACTTGCTTATGCATTCCTTGGACCTTTACATTATCTTACTGAAATAAGTTGGCTTCACGATCGACAATATTTTACAAAGGGAAAATATGATTTCGTGCCTCTTTTATTAATTGGTGTAGCATTATCGTACGCTGCTTTTGCTAAAGACTTTGAGTTTAACATTGATTTCTACAAAGAATTTGTTGCTTTAAATCTTTTTGATAAATTGCTTGTATTGGCGCTATTTAGTTCACTTCTTTTCGCTTTTGTTAAAAATTTAGTGGTTAAAATTATCGCAATTTTGTTCATATTTATTTTTATTTCCGGTTGGTTAGCTCCTGAAAATGCAACTGAAAATTCCAAAAGCACAACTATTTTTGCATTAACCTCCTTGCTTCCAACATTAATTCATGTGTATTTATTTACGGGCTTATTCATGTTGTTTGGTGCTTTGAAATCAAGAAGTAAAACAGGACTTCTTTCTGTACTTGCTTTTATTATTGTTCCCATCTTTCTTGTTTTCGGACTTCCAGTTCAAACAAAAACCAATTATATCTCTGACTATGGAAAAGAGGCATACTATGCAGATGGAGATGGTTTCTTTTATACAAATGTTAGTATTCTAGATCATTTTAGACTTATGAATGAACCTAATCTAACCAACAAGCAATACCTCGATTCTATTATAAATAAAGATTCCAAAACAAATCAGACTCCAATTGCGGAAAGACAAAGAATTACAGATTCATTGAGCGATAAATTAAACCAGGCATTCATTGTTCCAAATCCTGAAAGTGAGTATTACATGCGACCAATACCCGCAAAATTAGCCATTCCTATTGAATCAAAAGATTATTATTGGAACTACGTATTTTTCTCTGGTTTCGGCATCATGCTCATGCGTTTTATTGCTTTTGCGTACATGTACCACTACTTAAATTGGTTCAGCAAAACGGAAGTCATTCGATGGCACAAAGTCCCTAAAATACGTTTTGTCGCTGTTTTACTTTTATGGCTAACAGCTTGTGCTTTGTACGCCTATAATTATTCCTTAGGGCTTAGTTTTCTTTTCTTCCTGAGTTTTACGCATGTTCTGCTAGAATTTCCTTTAAACATGGTTTCTATTGTCGGAATTGGAAAAGAAACATATCAAATAGCTACAAAAGGATTTAAGAAGCTTGAATAAAATTTTATTTAAAAGCTAATCTTACTTTTTACTTGTCTTTGTTTCAATGGCTCAAAAATGTTTTATTGAAATAATTAATAAATCATTCAACATTTTTCATCAATTTCTTAAGAAAAGGAGCAGCGATAATAACCACAATTCCTGTGATTATCCCATAAATTGCTAATTGATGATAACCTTCTGTATAAAGATCTAATTTTACACTTGCGCTAGCATTATCATCGGGAGAAGCCATTCCAGCACCAAGAATTCCAGCAACATACTGACCGTAAGCACTCGCTAAGAACCATAAACCCATCATAACTCCCCACAGTTTTTTTGGAGAAAGTTTTGTCATTAAGGATAAGCCAATTGGAGAAAGCAACAATTCCGCTAGCGTTATAACAAAATAGGCAGCAGTAAAAACAAGAAGTGAGGTTTTTCCGTCTGCATCAGCAAAAAAGCGGTTCACATAAAAGACATAGAAAGCTCCACCAAGAAATAAGAATGCCATTCCAAATTTCACGAAATAATTAGGTTCAATTTTTCTTTTTTTCATCCAAATCCAAAGCAATCCGATTAAAGGGCTAAAAAGGACTACAAATAAAGAATTAGAAGAATTATTTACGACATTTGGATCCATGTTAAAAAAGAATAAGTCCGTATGTAAATTGTCTTTTGCAAACAAACTTAAGGAGCCACCACTTTGCTCGAAGAATGCCCAAAATAAAATTGATAGCAGAATAAATACGAGTGCTGCAAGCATTTTTTTATTTTCTTCCCAACCTAGTTTAAGCATTTCATATATCAAATAGATTAGAGTTGCAGGTCCAATGACATACATGAAAATATCAGTATAACGCGTGTTTGTTATCATAAGATAAATACATGGCAGAATTAAAATTGAGCCAGCATAAACCATCCATTGATTTCTTTTTGCAGTGCTTGGGTTACTTGTAGCAGGTGGCAATCCAATTGGCCCAAGTTTTGATTTCGTAACTAAAAATGTAGCTAATCCAAGAATCATAAATCCTCCAGAAAGTAAAAAAGCAACATCCCACGAATACATTTTCCCAACGTAAACACAAATAGCACCTCCGAAAAGCGCACCAACATTTATACCTGCATAAAATAATCCAAAGCCAGCATCTCGTCGAGCATCACCTTCTTTGTACAATTCCCCCACCATTGTAGAAATATTCGGTTTAAAAAATCCAGTTCCAATAATTAAAAGGCAGATGCCATAATAAAAATAATTATGAGCTGAAATTCCCAAAACAACACTTCCAGTAATCATAAGAATTCCTCCCCAAAGCAATGATTTTTGGAAGCCCAAAATTTTATCAGCAAACAAACCACCAATAAATGTAAAGGCATAAACAAATGCTTGAATTGCGCCATATTTTAGATTTGCACTCTTATCACTAAGCAATAATACATCCACCATAAAAACAGTGAGCATACCACGATTTCCGTAGAAACAGAAACGCTCCCACATTTCTATAAAAAACAAATACCACAATTGCTTGGGGTATTTGCCTTTAAAATCCTGTATTTGTTCTAAGGTTATTTCAGCGCTATTTGCCATTATAATACGTTATTTTCTTTCATTACTCTATTTAACCAGCGCAGCATAGCAAATAAGATAATCGCAGCTGCCATTACTAATGCAAAGTTTAGGTAGAAGAAATTTTCTTTTTGTTCAGTAGTTTCCCAAAGACTTGAAAGCATCCCTGAAAGTTTATTTCCAACAGAAATCGCTAAGAAAAATCCTCCCATCATTAAAGCAGTAATACGTGGAGGACTTAATTTAGAAACCAATGAAAGTCCCATCGGTGATAAACATAATTCTCCAATAGTTATTACTCCATAGGAAGCTAACAACCATAAGGAACTTGCTTTACCAGTCATGTCATTGGTAGCAAATACTGCCCCAACCATTACTAAAGCAGATAAAGCAGTAATTATTAGTCCGATGAAGATTTTAGTAGGCGTACTTGGCTCTCTTTTTCTTCTTCTAAAGAAACCCCATACACCGACCATGATTGGCGTTAGTAATACAACCCAAAATGGATTAATAGATTGGTATAATTCTGTAGAGTAGAGTTTTAAATCCTTGCCTTTTTGAGGGATTTTTTCTTTTGGAAGATTACTAAAATACATCCTTGATTTCTTTTGTAACTCAATGTTACTATTATATGAAGCTCTTGCATCTAATTCAGCTTTCGTAGAACTTGGCATCGTTTCAGCAATCTTCTCTAATTTAGCAATTGAATCTTTGAAAGTTTTATTATCTGAAGATACTAATTCATTATTAACCACCAGTTGAGCCATTCCTACTTTATCTGCAACACCTGCAACACCTGCTGACATTTCTCTATCTGTATGGTCTTCTGCCCAAATAGTAAGTGCGTCTCCATTTTGATGGAAGATAGCAAAGAATAAAATCACACAAGTAAATACAGCTAAAAGTGCTTTAATTGCACGGCTTTCCTTTGCCTCTGATTTGAAAGCTAAATAAATGAAGAATCCAATCACTGGAAGACATCCAATAATAAAAGCATCATTCGTATCAGATCCTAAGAAATTACCAGGGAGCATGTATCCTAAAGTTCCAAAAAGGAACATCGGTAAAACAGTTAAACCTAAAATTTTCCCTGTTGACATATCGCCATCTTGAAGCGGTTTAACGACATCATACGATTTAATATGCTTATTCCCTAAAATAAAGATTACTACACCAACTAACATACCAACACCTGCTGCAGCAAAAGCAGCTCCCCAACCATAATTAATACGCATGTAGGCAGCGACAAAATTGCAAATGAATGCACCAATGTTTATACCCATATAAAAGATATTGAAACCTGCATCTTTTTTGTCTTTTAAAGAATCTTCACTATATAAACTTCCGACTAACGTAGAAATGTTAGGCTTGAAAAATCCATTTCCTAAAATAATTAATAGAAGAGCAAGGTAAAAAGTGGTTGTCGAATGAACTGATAAAAAGAAATAACCGCAAGCCATCATTAATCCTCCTATTATAATCGATCTTCTGTATCCTAAAAGTCGGTCAGCAATTAAGCCACCAATAAAAGGTGTTAAATAAACTAACCCGAGATAAGTACCATAGATATCAGATTTTGTACCATCTGAGAATCCCATTCCACCATTATTCCACCCATCAATCATGTACAATGAGAAAATTCCAAGCATTAAATAATAGCCAAAACGCTCCCACATTTCAGTTCCGAACATGTACCAAAGTCCCTTTGGATGTCCAAATTTCATTTCTATACCATTTGTTTGTTTTAAATCTGCTGCCATAATTTTATATTTAGTTTGAAGCCGAATATAATAATAAAAATTATAAAGTGTCTAATTTAAGTTTTTAACAAAATAAAATATCCAAAAACAATTCCTTATTTTAGCAAAAATATAAACTATAAAAACCATGAAAATATTTACACTTTTTATTGCTTCTTTTTGTTCATTCGGCATTTCATTTGGGCAACTTTTTTCTGAAAATTTTGATTCCTATGCTGTTGGATCCTATTTGGGCCCCCAATCTACTTCTTGGTCTACATGGAGTGGAACGGAAGGTGGTGCGGAAGATGTTACAATTACAAATAATAGTGCGAATTCAGCGCCTCATTCAATTTATTTGTCCTCAACAGCTACAGCTGGAGGCCCTCAAGATGTTATTTTAAAATTTGGTCAAGTTTACAATTCAGGAATTTTTACATTTGAATCTGATTTTTATGTGAATTCAGGAAAAACTGCTTATTTTAATTTTCAGGCAACTCAAACTCTAGGGCAAACTTGGGCATTAAATGTAAATTTGAATGCAGGAAATATGTTTATCGATGATGGTTCTACATCAAATTTAGTCGTTTCAACCTATCCTCAAGCTACTTGGTTTAGCCTAAAAATTGAAGCTAATTTAACGCTTCATATTTGGAAGGCTTATATTGATGGTGTTTTAGTCGGCACTTGGACAAATGGAATCAATGCTCTTGCTTCAACTG
>RFSL01000311.1 GCA_009923965.1 Flavobacteriia bacterium
ACTTCTCTTCCTGTAATTGGAGTCCCAATCAAATCTTCCAATTCAATTGATGGCTGGGATTCAATTTTAAGTATTCTTCAAATGCCAAATGGAATTCCTGTTGCAACAGTTGCTTTAAATGCCGCAAAAAACGCTGGAATACTTGCAGCTAGAATAATTGGAAGTTTCGATAAATCAATTCAAGAAAAATTAGATGCCTACGCACTAACAATGAAAGAAACCGTAATTAAAAGCGGTGAGAATTTATAGTTTTATACTACAAACTAGTTATACAACAAATATTTCTTGCGGATATCTAAAAATTTATCCAAGCCCGGCTTCCAAGATTCGCGTATTTCTCTTGCTGACCAGCCTTTAGCTAACTGTTCTTTTAAACTAGCTGTTCCTGCTAAACAATTAAAAAAACTATTTTGATCAATCAAAACAATAGAATCACCTAACAAATCACGTGCTCGAATTAAATAATTTAAATTAATTTCATACGTTCTTTTTAGAGGTTTTTTAGCCAAATCAAAACCGTTACAAATTCTATTTACATACAAGGGATTTTTAGCTCCTAATTGAGGGACTGGTTTAAAAGAAAAATTCCCAAGAGGGAATTTTGGGTGCCCAAAAACCTCAAATGGCTTGTCTGTTCCTCTTCCAACACTGACAGTTGTTGCTTCAAAAAAACAGAGACTTGGATAAAGAGAAATAGCATCATCCGATTTTAAATTTGGAGAAGGCGCAACTGTTAAGCTATATTTAGTTTTATGAGTGTAGTTTTTACAGGGTATTATCCAAAGATTACATGAAGATGATGGTCCCAACCATCCTTCTCCATTGACCATCATAGCGTATTCTCCAATTGTCATCCCATAAACAATAGGCACTGGATGCATTCCTACAAAAGATTTGTAGGCAAGGTCTAAAACTGGTCCGTCTACATAATGTCCATTGGGATTTGGCCTATCTAAAACTAATAACTGCTTTTTGTTTTCTGCACATGCTTGCATTACGTAATGGAGAGTAGAAATAAATGTATAAAAACGAACGCCGACATCTTGAATATCATATATCACAATGTCAACATCTTCTAGCTGACCAGCGGAAGGCTTCTTATTATTCCCATAAAGTGAATACAACGGAAGGCATGTTTTTTCATCAATAGAATGATCTATCTTTTCTCC
>RFSL01000312.1 GCA_009923965.1 Flavobacteriia bacterium
ATTAGTACCATTATTTCCATTCCCACTCTCATCATTTGCATTTCCATTAAATGGCCACCAACCAATAAGCCCATTTGCAGGAACATAAGAAGGTGCTTGGGAAAACCCCAAAGTAGAAATATGGGCAAAAAGGATACAGAGTAGAATTTTTTTCATGTTATGTTTTAAATTTATATCATACAAAACTACCATTCTATCTATCATTTTTACCCCATATTAAGTTATACAATATGTGTTTTTCAAATGATTTATGCATCTATCACACAAATTAATTATCTTTAACACAAAATTGAACAGCAATGGATAACCTCAACATAGGACATAAAATAAAAAAGCTGAGAGAGTTAAAAAACTTGACTCAAGAGCATATGGCAAATTCAATTGGTATTTCTCAAGGAGCATACAGTAGAATGGAATTAGGGGAAACAGAGATTACCTATTCAAAATTGGAAAAGATTTCTGAAGAGCTTGGGTTAAAACCTGAAGAAATAATTGCATTTAATGAAAGTGTTGTTTTCAATGTAATGAACAACCAAACTGGTAATGGCTTGGTAATTAATAACAGCCAACTATCTGAAGGTGAGAAAAACCTTTATGAACAACAAATCTTACTTCTTAAAGAAGAAAACACACATCTTAAAAAAGTTATTGAAGGATTGATTAATAGATAATGTATTTTATCAACTCCTGGTTCATCTTATCTACTATATCATTGTCAAACTGCTCTAAATAAATTCCTGTTTTCCATACTCATGTCCTAGTGCTTCTGCTATTAAATCTTTGGAATACCCAAGTTGTTTTGCAACATTCGCGTAACTATACCTGAAAACAGATGCCTTCTTCGGCTACATTTCATTTCACTCAAGATAAACTCCGAATAGATAGAACAGGATTTGCATCAATGAAATAAATTAATTTTACCAAAATTACCCTCTGTTTTCATAGGACTTTTTTCTTTAATTAATTAGGTATATTTGTTCAAATCAAACTACTTAAATGATAACTAGAGAAATAAAATCACAAATAGATAAGATATGGGAGTCTTTTTTACCTGCAGTATTATCAATTTTGAAAACTTATTGAAATAAAACAGATGGAGTTACAAAAACAGTTTACAGAAATTACTTCCCTCATTGCTTC
>RFSL01000313.1 GCA_009923965.1 Flavobacteriia bacterium
GCTGTTCGGGCTTTCTAGACCTGAGCTTTCCGAAGGTTTAACTACTCGCACTGAGCTTGTCGAAGTGTTTATCCATTTAACCATTTCATTTCGCATACCGCGTAAGCGGTCGATTTTTGAGAAAACGATAGCAAAGCCGAACTTTTTTGAGTTTTGCCGAGCCGAGCAAAAATCACTGAAAGTAATTTTAAGAAAGACGAGATGAAACTAGCAGAAAAGTAAGCCAAAGGGTAAATTATAACTTATTTGCGCTACTCAAAGAAGGTTTATTTTACAATTTTTACAATGAAGATACTATTGTTTTTGTGCGGAAAGTTAGGAAATACAAGGTAAGTTCGAAGATTGTAAAAGCAACAATTTCTAATCTGCATAATAGGTATTCCTGCAAGTGAGGTAGAAAAAGGAAAACAAAGTCCTAAAGATTAATTAGAATTCGCTTGTTAAGTATACTATAAACTAGATTCAATTACTAATGCAAGTTTTGATTTGCTTGTGTTCCAAATTTTCGTTTCCTTTACTTATCTTTGCCGTATAATTTATTTAAATCATGTTTGAAAATTTAAGTGATAAGTTCGAAAGAGCATTTAAGGTTCTAAAAGGACAAGGACAGATTACGGAGATCAACGTTGCAGAAACATTAAAAGAAGTTCGGCGTGCTTTATTAGATGCCGATGTTAACTTTAATACAGCAAAAAATTTCACGAATACAGTAAAAGAAAAAGCTTTAGGACGCGATGTGCTCAAAGCAGTTTCTCCAGGGCAATTAATGGTTAAAATTTGCCACGAAGAACTTGTAGCTTTAATGGGTGGCAATGAATCTGAAATTAACATCAAGGGAAATCCTGGTATTATTCTAATGTCAGGACTTCAGGGTTCTGGAAAGACAACTTTTTCCGGGAAATTAGCATCATTCCTAAAAAATAAAAAAAATAAAACGGTACTTCTCGTTGCATGTGATGTATATCGCCCAGCTGCAATTGATCAATTACAAGTTCTAGGAGAACAATTAGGAATAGAAGTTTTTGCAAACAAAGAAGATAAAGACCCTGTTCGAATTGCAAGTGCTGCTGTTCAATATGCTAAAAGTAAATCTTTTAATGTTGTTATAATTGATACTGCTGGTCGCTTAG
>RFSL01000314.1 GCA_009923965.1 Flavobacteriia bacterium
TTTAGCATCAAACTCACTGGAAGTATGAAATTCAATTTCTTTGAAATACTCCTTTGTGGCATTCAAAGCCCACTCCGTATCGGCAAAAAAGACAGGCCTTTCCTGAATGTCGTAGGCAATTACTTGGGCTTTTCTTTGAAGAAAATCGTCGAGCGCGGCTTTGTTTTTTGATGTTACCCAAAGTGCTTTGTGAAAATTGAGTGGTGAGAATGAACACTTGGCTCCGTATTCGTTTGTGATTCTAAATTGAATAACCTCGAACTGCAAATCTCCCACAGTACCTACAATTTTTCGAGAGCCGGGTTGCTGAATAAATAATTGCGCCACACCTTCTTCAGTCAACTGCCGAATTCCTTTTTCTAATTGTTTGCTTTTCAAAGGATCTTTATTCTCTAATTCTTTGAAAATCTCTGGAGAGAAACTTGGAATGCCTTTGAAATGCAAATCTTCTCCTTCGGAAAGTGTATCGCCTATTTTGAAATTACCGGTGTCGAATAATCCGACCACATCGCCAGGATATGCATTCTCGATTA
Source organism: Flavobacteriia bacterium (assembly GCA_009923965.1). Classification (GTDB taxonomy): domain Bacteria; phylum Bacteroidota; class Bacteroidia; order Flavobacteriales_D; family Crocinitomicaceae; genus UBA952. The sequence continues at coordinate 534 of RFSL01000314.1, forward strand.
GCTTTTTTTCATTTGCAAGAAATGTTGTCGGATTGGCATAACGCACATTTTTTTTGAGGCGCGTATGGAAATAAAATTTATTTCGTTCAAATTCACCTGAGCAGACTCTAAGGAATGCAATTCGGTCGCGGTGATTTGGATCGAGATTGGCGTGAATTTTAAATACAAAACCTGTAAATGGTTTTTCGCTTGCGTTTACAATTCTTTCTTCGGCAGGGCGCGAAGCTGGGGGAGGAGCAATTTCTAAAAATGTGTCGAGCAATTCCTGAACTCCAAATGTATTGATGGCACTTCCAAAAAACAAAGGAGCTAATAAGCCATCTCGATATAATTCAGAATCGAAAGGTTCAAAAACGCTTTCAATCAGTTTCAGGTCATCCCGCAATTTAATGACTAAATCGTCTTTAACGTAAGTTAGAATCTGATCGTCAAATACATCATTGATTTTAATTCCTGGTTCCGATTTTGTTGTTTTGTGTGGCGTGAATATATTTAATTCTTTGTGGTGTAAATTATAAACACCGCGGAAGGAACTTCCTTTACTGATAGGCCATGATAAAGGAGCAACAGCAATTTTT
>RFSL01000315.1 GCA_009923965.1 Flavobacteriia bacterium
AACAACAACAAAAGTTCCTTGGTAGCTTTGCAGTGCTTTTTTTAGTACATCTTTACTCTGAATATCAAGGTGGTTTGTAGGTTCATCCAAAATTAAAAAATTAGAGGGGCTTAAGAGTAATTGACAAAGCGCTAATCGTGTTCTTTCACCACCAGATAAAACACTTACTTTCTTGTCAACATCTTCACCACTGAATAAAAATGTCCCGAGAATTGACCTCAAATCTTTTCGCATTTCTCCTTTTGCAATATCATCCACGGTATCAAACACCGTTTTTGAAACATCTAATTTTTCAGCTTGATCCTGTGCAAAATAGGTTACATTGACATTGTGGCCATACTCAACAATACCGGAGTAATCAATTTCTTTCATAATTGCTTTAAGGAGTGTTGATTTACCAACACCATTTGGCCCAAGCAATGCAATTTTTTCTCCACGACCAACAGTAATTCCTATTTCTTTAAATAATTTCTTTTCCCCATATGATTTACCAAGACCTTCTAATTCTAAAACCCATTTTCCAGGCTGAACACTCAAGGGGAATGTCAATTTCATTTTTGCAACTGAATCGCTTTCAACTTCTATACGTTCTGTTTTCTCTAATTTTTTAATTAGAGACTGAGCAAAGGAAGCCTTACTACTTTTTGCTCGAAATTTATTTATGAGTAGCTCTGTTTGTTTAATTTCTTTTTCTTGCTGTTTCTTTGCTTGGCCAAGTCGGTCTAATTCTTCAGCTCTCACTTCTTTATATTTTGAATAAGCGTAAGGAAAGTCAAATACTTTTGCTAAGCTAATTTCTAATGTTCGTTTTGTAACATTATCAAGAAAGAGTCGATCGTGTGAAATAATGATTACTGCACCGTCAAATTTCTGTAAATAAGTTTCTAACCAACCTATTGAAATAATATCTAAGTGATTCGTTGGTTCATCCAATAGAATAATATCGGGTTCATTTACAAGTATTCTTGCAAGTTCTGCCCTCATTTTCCAACCACCAGAAAAAGTATTAAGACTTTTTTGCATATCATCGTTGGTAAATCCAAGTCCCAATAAAGTGGAAGTTATTTTTTCTTCCCACTGGAATCCATCAATAACTTGAAATTCATAATTT
>RFSL01000316.1 GCA_009923965.1 Flavobacteriia bacterium
AAATTTATGAGGCTGACACAGTTCATTGAAGGTTCTCGTTAAAATCCTTTAAATAGACCTTCTGCGAAACAAGATTTTTGGTTAAATTAGACATCAAGAGCATGCTTAGCTACTCATATATTTTTTAAAGCTTTTTAAAAACCATGTTTCATATTCACCAGCCCAGCTATAATGTTAAAGCGCATATGTAATTTTTTCTGAAAGTTACGATAGCGTTCGCTTACAATTTTAAAAACTTTAATCTCACCAATTTTGTTTTCTATTCTAATTCGTAATTGAGCCAGTGCTTTATTGTGTCCTTTTTGCTCTTTAGTTAGGGGCTTCTTCTTTGTGCCTTTAAATGGCAACCACACATTTTGTTCTCGTTTCTGTAAACCTTGAAAACCTGAATCAACTACCTTTACCGAATCTCGACAAAAAGGTCGCTCATTTTTACGTATCGTAAAATCATGAATTCTACCACCGTAGACCCGTGACACGTGAATAATTTTACCGTCTTCTCTCATTCCTAGCTCGCTTTTAAGCGTGTGGCGTTTTTTCTTACCTGAATACTTATCTTTTTGTTTCTTTTTGGGTCTTTGAGTAGAAACTTCTGTTACATCTGCCAAAATAGCCATTACTTTATCTTGTGTTAATGTCCTGTCTTTCTTGATATGGATAACCTTAGCAACCATGGGTTCCAATACTTTAAACATGCGACAAACATTCGCATTATGCACATTGAACAAATACCCCAAAAATGTATGAGTAATGTAAGTACGGTAATACATTATCAAACATAACAATTTGTCTTCCAAGCCTGCAAAGCCAGACGGCCTACCTGAGGCTTTCTTTTTGTCTTCCCACTTTAAATACACTGGCCTTACTTTTTCAAACATTTCTGTAAATTCCTTTATAGAAAGGCCTGTAAGCTTTTGGAAACATTGGGGACGCTTTGCAATGGATTCATACGATAATGACATCTTTATTGCTTTGGTTAATTTTTATAAATTTATACTAAATTTCTTCCTTTTGCAGAAGGTCTAATATAATTCCAGAATGAAGTATCATTTGCTTGTTAACGTTCATAGCGTACAGCACTTCATTACCTGCAACTTGAAGCTCATTTCG
>RFSL01000317.1 GCA_009923965.1 Flavobacteriia bacterium
ACTTATTGACATTAATTGTTAAAAAGTTTCCCACATATTCCCACAAATTTTAAAACTATTGTTTTTAAAGAGTTTAAAAAAATATTAAACTTTATATCGCAACCTTTTTCGGATATAAACGTTAAAAGTTATGAACAATTAAAAGTTAAGTGGTAAAAAGTGGAAAAATTCCATTATTTTTACCCATTATAACGCTATGGCAGGTTTAGTTGGAGAATTCGAGGTGAAATTGGACGAAAAAGGTCGATTTCTATTTCCTTCCGGTTTACGGAAGCAGCTTCCCCCTGCGTCTCAACGTGATTTTATGTTAAACAAAGGTTTTGAGGATTGCTTGACGCTTTATCCGCTTCCCGAATGGGAAAAGGTAAGTGACCGACTTTCGAAAATGAACTTGTTTAAGCCGAAAAATCGAATGTTTTATCGTTTGTTTCATCAAGGAGCAAAGCAGATAGCATTGGATAATGCTGGCCGGGTATTGATCCCAACTACGCTTATGGAGCGTGTTGGGTTAGTGCAAGAGGTAATGCTCATTGCATACAATGACCGTATTGAAATCTGGGATAAATCCAAATACTTCAATCTGATTGAAGGGAACATGGCAGACTTCGCTGATTTGGCGGATGATGTAATGGGCGATTTGGATAATGGATAAAAAGATACCGTACCACATACCAGTTTTGTTGCAGGAATGCATTCAGGGTTTAGAAATTAAGCCAGAAGGTGTTTATGTTGATGTCACTTTCGGTGGTGGCGGTCATGCAAAAGAAATCTTCAAGCAAATTAATGAGCAGGGTAAATTAATTGTTTTCGATCAAGATGCTGCGGCGAAAGAAAATACTTGGGAAGCTCCAAATTTTTATTTTGTTCCTTCAAATTTTATTTATTTATCAAATCATTTGAAGGCTCACAAATTTGATGCTATAGATGGCTTATTGGCAGATTTGGGCGTTTCTTCGCATCAATTTGATATACCAGAACGAGGATTTTCAATTCGTGAAGATGCGCCTTTGGACATGCGAATGAATCAGAATATAGAGCGCTCTGCTTTTGAAATAGTAAATTCAGATAGCGAGGATAATCTTATTTCTATTTTTTGGAATTACGGCGAAT
>RFSL01000318.1 GCA_009923965.1 Flavobacteriia bacterium
AAATTTTATAAAAACGATTATTTTTGACGGAATTTAATTACTTATAAATGAACTTTAAACATAGATTATTAAAGAAGTTGTACTTGTATGTTACACTTCTTTTCCTTCTAGTTTTTAAAAGCAGTAAAGTTTTTTCGCAAACAAAAATCTCCGGAACTGTAATTGACGAATATACAAATCTGCCCTTAGAAAATGTAAAGATTAAAGTCAAAGACCTAAACATTGGTGCTATTTCAGACCAAAAAGGTTATTTCACGATTACATTAAACAAAGATTTTCCTATTATTTTGGTTTCTTCAAATTTAGGCTACGACAACCTTGAAACTCTTTTATCTGATGCTGAAGATAGCTTATTACTTAAAATGAAATCCAATAACATTTTAAAATTAAGCACTGTAAATGTTCGCGGCTTTGGAAGTGAAAAAGAGAAAGAAGCGGCATTATCTGTAGAAACGATGTCCTTAAATGAAATTAAAGCAACTCCAGCCTTGGATTTTTACGATGGTTTAAGTCACATGAAAGGTGTTGATTTAACTTCGGCAAGTATTGGATTTAAAGTCGTAAACACAAGAGGATTTAATTCAACATCTCCAGTACGGACATTACAAATTATTGACGGAGTAGACAATGCTTCGCCAGGTCTTAATTTTGCCCTCGGAAACTTTCTGGGTGCATCAGAATTAGATTTAATGCAAGTAGAAATTGTATCAGGTGCAAGTTCTGCCTTCTACGGTCCAAATGCTTTTAATGGTGTCATAAGCATGCAAACTAAAAATCCTTTTAAATTTCAAGGTTTTAGCGCAAGTATCAAAGGAGGAGAGCGACTCCTAAATGAATATGCTATTCGTTATGCAAAAGGATTTCAATTTAAAACTGGGAGAGATATTTTTGCTTTTAAACTAAATGTCTCATACATGAAAGCCGACGATTGGGAGGCAAATAATTCTAATACTGTAGAAGGTTTAGATACGGACAAAAACAATCCTGGTGGCTACGATGCTGTTAATCGTTATGGCGACGAGAATTTATCTCCAAATATTAACAATGCTTTAGATCCAGCTGCTGTATGGCAAACCCCAGGATTAAAAAGATGGCACCGAAC
>RFSL01000319.1 GCA_009923965.1 Flavobacteriia bacterium
TTACGGAAGCCATAGTTAAAAATGGAGGGACATCTTATGGCATTATTATTGAAGGAAGCCCGAATCCAAAGAATGATAACTCATTTAAATATTCTCAAACTTATGACTTTAATCTTTACGAAGATTATCCAGACCGAATTGTCACTATTGACCGCTTTTCATTTAATCCAAAAGAAAGACAACTTTATGAATATGATATTGTGGAAGATAAGTTAAATCCAATTTACTTCGAAAGAAACTTACTTTTAAAATTCAATGAAATTTGCAAGTAGTGAAATTGGAAAATAGGTAATCATAGCTTGATTGTACTATTTTATTATAAAGATGATCAAAACGTATGACAAAATACTACATAAAAGACGGAGATTCTGAAAAAGGACCTTTGACAGTTGACGACCTGAAAAAACTTAAAATCAGCAAGACAACTTTTATTAGACAAGAAGAAAATTGTAATTGGGTTCATGCCGACAGTTTACAAGAATTGAAAATAGTATTTAAAAGTAATTTTCGTTTATTAAAAATTACTGGCTTAACATTAATTGCTTTAATTATTATTGTAGCAATTGTAAAAGTACTTTCAAACATAAACTTTGGCTCATCTTCATCTTACGAGCCATTTATTGAAATTGAAGAACCAATACCTCCTCCGCCAACAATAGATTTCTCCATTTCTAAACATGAAAAAAAGTTTTTAAAGGAATTGTTCAAAGACTGCAATTTGTCGGGTGACAAAAGACAATTAGTTGAAGCGTGTAATTACTCAAACTCTAGATTAAGAAACAAGGCAGTTTCAATAGCAGGAAAAGATGCCGGCTCATATAACCTTGGACAAATTTGTGATATTTTTGACCATTGCTATAACAATTGGAAATACGTTAACGACCCAATAGGAAACGAAATTATTGAATATGCTTCAAACACAATTTCAAATGGACTAAATGGGGATTGTGATGATTTTGCTGTTTTAGTTTGTTCTATGGTTTTATCAATTGGAGGAGAAGCAAGAATTAACTTTGCTTATGGACAAAATGGAGGACACGCCTTTACTGAAGTAAATATAGGCAAGACAGAAATAGAGG
>RFSL01000320.1 GCA_009923965.1 Flavobacteriia bacterium
CCAACACTTCTTATCGAATGAAAAAATTGGGGTTTTCGAGCATTTTTTTCAAATACTTTTCGGAAGACTAAAATGTAATTATCAATTGTGCGAGCAGTTGGATAAGAATCTTTTCCCCAAACTCGGTCTAATATTTCATCTCTAGAAACTACTTTTCCTTCTTTCTCTTGAAATAATTTAAGTAGCTCAATTTCTCGTTTAGAAAATAGGTGAACAATTTCATTTTCTAAAGATCTAACCTCAAAAGTGTTGAAATCAACTTCTAATTCTCCAACTTGAAGTAAAAAATCTTTTTGTTCCCCTTCTTTTTTTGTGAGAATTTTGACTTTCAGAATGAGTTCTTCTAAATCAAAGGGCTTAGGTAAATAATCGTTTGCGCCAATTTTTAATCCTTCAATTCGATCTTGTGTTGTTCCTTTTGCAGATAAAAATAAAATAGGAGCTTGACTTTTCTCTCGAATAATTTTACATAAATCTAGGCCACTAATTCTAGGGAGCATTACATCTAAGATAAATAAATCGTAGTCTATTTTTAATTCAAAATGTTCTTTTGCTAAGGCACCATCACGAATTGCAAAGACTTCATATCCGTCTAATTCTAAATTAAATTGAATCATTTCTACTAAGCTCTGCTCGTCTTCAACTAAACATATTGTAATTTTTCTTGTTAATCTATGCACTTTATTTATCTTTATAAAAGTGAAATTACTAAAAGCTTTCAAACTATGAAGAAATTACTACTCTCCTTTGCCATTTTATTCTTTTTTGCGACTTATTCAACTGCGCAAAATGATTTTGTGCTCCGACAAAAATTTGTCCTTGATAACAATGTGCCTGTTAAAATGATTGCCGCCCCTGATTTAGAAGCGCTTCACTTGGAGGATATACAACGAGACAAACTTGGCTTGCTTTACCGAATTGGGCTTGCTTCAACGGTAAATATTACACCATTAAATTCTGGTATTTGGACTACATTGCCCAATGGAGACCGCAAATGGCAATTAGTTGTTAAGTCATCTGGTGCAGAAGCTTTGAGTTTTTTATTTGAGACATTTAAACTTTATGGAGC
>RFSL01000033.1 GCA_009923965.1 Flavobacteriia bacterium
ATCTTCCTTTTGAACCATTTCAACGGTTGTATGCATGTATCTTAAAGGTAAAGAAATTAATGCGCTTGGTACACCTTCATTTGAATAAGCAAAAGCATCCGTATCAGTCCCAGTAGAACGAGATACTGCAGCTCGCTGAAAAGGAATCTTATTTTTTTGTGCAACTGAAATAATTTGCTTTAAAAAATTTGTTTGAACAGCAGGGCCATATGTTAGAACAGGGCCATCTCCTGACTTTTGGTCTCCATTTTCTATTTTATCAACCATTGGTGTGCTTGTATCATGACAAACATCAGTAATCAAGGCAAGATGAGGTTTAATTCTGTGAGCAATCATTTCTGCACCTCTAAGTCCAATTTCTTCTTGTACAGCATTTACAACATACAAGGTAAAAGGAAGTGTGATTTTTTCTTCTTTTAACATACGGGCAACTTCAGCAATCATGAATCCACCTACTCTATTGTCCAATGCTCTACCAACGTATTTGTTTTTATTAAGAAGCATAAACTCATCTTCAAATGTCGCTACGCAACCAACATGAACTCCTAAATCCTCCACTTCTTTTTTGCTTGCACAACCGCAGTCTAGAGAGATATTCTTCATACTTGGCGTTTCTTCTTTTTGCTGTCTCGTATGAATTGCTGGCCAACCAAAAACAGCCTTAACAATTCCTTTATCTGTATAGATATTTACTCGTTTTGACGGTGCAATCATATGGTCAGAGCCACCATTTCGCTTGAGGTAGATAAAACCATCTTTTGTAATGTAGTGGACAAACCAAGAAATCTCATCAGCATGCGCTTCTATCACAACTCTGTAATCTTTTCCAGGATTGATTATTCCTGCTACTGAACCATAATTATCTGTAAAATAATCGTCTACATAAGGTTTTATATATTCTAACCATAATTTTTGACCTTCTGATTCAAATCCTGTAGGACTTGAGTTATTAAGGTATTTCTCCAAGAATTTTTCTGACTTTGTTGTAATAATCTTTTTCATATTTTTTATTTCATTAATGTAACATTTCCTTTTGTAATTGATTTTAGCCCATTGTAACAAGTAACATCCAGATAAAAATCGTAAACATCTGGGTCTAATTTTTTACCTCTAAAAGTTCCATCCCATCCAAATTGTGGATTTTCTGACTCAAATACCAATTCTCCCCAACGATCAAAAATCCTAAAAATCATTTTTTCAATAAAAATTCCACGAACAAATAAAACATCATTGTTATCGTCACCATTTGGAGAAAAAGCATTTGGAATAAAGACATAAGGTTCTTCGCAGATAATTTCATACACCTTAATTTGTACAGTATCTGAACGTGTGCAAATACCATCCGAAACTGTTAATGTAAAAATAGTGTTTTCTTGAATAAGTGCATTTGTTTCCTGTGAGTTGGGTGATGATAAACCCGTAGTTGGCGACCAAGAATAATTTGGAAGACTATTTGGTAAACCACTTAAAACAACTATTGCACCCGGAACGACAATATATTCAGAGGCACTTGCAAGTACTGATGAAGGATTAATAACAGAAACTAAAATAAAAATAGAATCTTCTACAAAACAGCCATTGGAAGATGCTGCTGATAGATAATAATACTGTGAAAAAAGAGGTTGAACAACAATCGAACTTGAGGTATTTGAACCAATAATCCCAGTGATTGGTGTCCAAACATAATTAAAGGAAGTTGTAGGATTTGTATTTGTTGCAGACAATGTAGTTTGATCACCCAAGCATAAATTATTTCCGGCATTTAATATTAAATCGGAACTAGTGAAAGAAAGTAATACACTGTCAACAAGTGCGCATTCAGAATTTGAAGCTTGCACATAATAATAACCAGCTTGCGGATCATTTAATACAAAAAGAGAATCAGAAAAATCAAAATTTAAGGTGTCTGTAAAAAGAGAATTTGTGGACCAAATAAAATTACTTGCTGTTCCATTTGTGTAAGAAAATAAGTTAATTGGAACTGGAGAACATAGGTCAATTGCATCGATTAAATTTAATTGAATATTTTCATAAATAGTAATTGTAATCTGAGCAGTATCTGTAATGTCGCAATCATTATCTGTAACGTATAAAAATACAGTATAAACTCCAGGAATTGAATAGGTGTAACTTGGCGAAAATGTTGTGGAGTCAAAGTTGTTATTTCCAAAATCCCATAAATACGTGTCGTTTTCTGTTGAATTATTTTGAAAAGTTATCGGGATATCCTCGCAAGATGATGTGGAACTAGCAGTAAAATTCGCTATTGGAATTACATCTGTACTAAATTTAAAGACAATGTTATTACAATTAGAACTGTTATTTGCTGCTGACCACGCTCCTGAAGAAGTTGGAAAATCGCTGTAACCACCACAACCACCGCAAACAGATTGATAAACGACGCCATTTTTATCAAAACGAGAGGTGCCGCCGTCTACATGTTCCTTTGCTTGACTTCCGCCCAAGTAAGAACCATATAAAAGCCCTTGAAAATCTCTTTTTATAACAATAAGATAAAAATCAAAGCCATTTGGAGAAGTTCCTTGAAAAGCATCAGGGGTTACTGGCATTCCGCTTAACAATGTATTTTGAAGAATATTAGCTCCCCATCCAGAAACATAGATATTACCGCAAATATCAACAAGAAAAGCAGAGGGTGAAATATGAATTAAAGTCGAACCATTACCAAATACCGTAGACGCAATATTGCTTGTTAAATTTGAATTTAACTCAATTATAAAGTTACTACTATTCGGATTTGAAAAAGTAGCATTAACAACAGGAAAAGTTCCGCCAACTGATTGACCTAAAACATAAATATTATTGTTTTTATCAATTTCAACAAAAAAAGCTTGGTCGTAATTATTTTTTCCTAAATAAGTTGCTTGTTGAATTCCTAAACCAGTGGAATTTAATTTAACGACAAATCCATCCGTTATTCCTCCATTATAGGTTGGTGAATAAGCTCCAACAGTTCCCGGTAAATCAGTAGATTGGGTTCCCCCTGAAAAAACAATTTGATTTGCAGTATCAATTTTAACAGAATAACACGCATCATCTGAAGAACCACCATAATAAGTTGAAAATAACAAGGATTGGAAATTTGAAGCTAATTTAAAAACTATTCCATCTTGCCCTCCGGCATTTGCACTTTGAAAAGCATTGACGATAGGAAAGTCAGTTGAACGAGAAGTTGATGCAATTAGAATATTGTTGTTTTCATCCAGCATTATTTCACCTCTAAACTGATCTCCATAATTAGAAGACAAAGCAGAATATGCAGCAACTGAATTGTATGGCAAAGAAAGAGGATTGTAATTTACACCGTCATTTCCACTGCCCCCAACAAATGTTGAATTTAATAGATTATGTCCATTAGAACTAATTTTTGAAACATAAATATCTGTTCCTTGGTTAGAAAAAGTGATGCCGTTATATGTAAACTGTGCTGCAGTTCCTCCTGAATGTATCTGTTGAAAAGAATTAATTGTTATAGGGAAATCTGAACTAGATGTTGCGCCCATCAAATAAACATTGTTACTCTGATCGCAAATTAAACTATGAACTGTTTCCGTCCCTTGTGTGTTATCACCACCTCCAATAAATGTTCCCCAAAGCATTGCGCTTCCATCGGAAGAATATTTTGAAACGAATACATCTGAAATACCGTATCCGACTGCACCTGCCACAAAATTTGATTGAATATCATAAGCTAAAACATCAGGAGCGGGATAATCATTTCCATAAATTGTTCCTGCGGTGTATGCAGTTCCATCATTTCCGTAGGTGGCAGTCATTCCAAAATTATCAGAATTTGCACCATTATACGTTGCAAAAACTAATATAGGATCAATAATTAATGGAGAGTTAGGATCATAATTTCCAAGGTCAAACCGGACTTCATTGTCTTTTAAAATAAAGCGACATTTTACTTCTTTCCGTTGTCCATTTATTAACTGATAAGCGACAGGTTTATCCTCAATTACTTTCCCTAAATCAGTTTCTAAAATCAAATTTCCCTTGTTGTCGATCTGAATCTTTTTCTGACCGCTATAGTCAAGAATTATTTGAGATGGATCGCTATTTTTTTGAACTATAAATTCATATTTAACCTCATTATTTATCCCTGAAATTTTAAAATCAATTCCCTGATAGAAATTCTTTAAAATTGCTTCAGAATAAGAATGAACTTCAGATGTCCATTTTTTTTGGTCATTTCCTTTAAAAAAATTAAAATAACTGCTTGAAGGATCTTTTTTTTCAATGTTAACTACTTCATTAGAACCTCTAAAATTCAGATGAACAAGCGTTTGACTTACATCTTGCCCCTTGTAATTAGGTTCAGCCATTGCATGTAACTTGTGCATTGTCGAATAATCTTGAAGATGAAAAATAAGTTTGTGTTGCTGCACCCAAAGTTTTCCTCCCGGCATGTTTGAGCGAAATAAAACTCCCTCTGGCCATTGACCTTTGTTTTCAAGTAATAATTGCCCTTTATTTTTTGAAAGTATTTCAGTAGATAACTGTGCCTGCAATTCAATACAAAACACAAAGAAAAATAGACAAATTCCAAGGACTTTCATTCAATAGAAAATTTGTAGCTAAATTAGTTAATTTATCAATAATAAAAAGAATCGTAAACTACTTCGAGATTATAACTTGAGAATTAGAGTATTTACTTAAATTCGCAACTAGGTATTTAAAAAATGAATCAGAATAGAATCTGTAACTTGTTTAAAATAGAATTTCCTCTTATTCAAGCGGGAATGATTTGGTGTTCAGGATGGGAATTAGCCTCTGCTGTTTCAAATACCGGTGGACTAGGGATTATTGGTTCTGGCTCGATGTATCCTGAGATTCTTGAGCAGCAAATTATAAAATGTCAAGCGGCAACAAGTAAGCCATTTGCAGTGAATCTTCCACTTCTATATCCCGATAGCGAAAAACATATTGAAACAATTATAAAGTACAAAGTTCCAATTGTTTTTACCTCAGCTGGAAATCCTAGTACCTGGACAAAACACCTAAAAGAAAATGGAATTACAGTTGTACATGTAGTTTCAAGTCTAAAATTTGCGCTTAAAGCACAAGATGCTGGTGTTGATGCTATTGTTGCTGAAGGTTTTGAGGCAGGCGGTCACAATGGTCGTGATGAAACAACAACTTTTTGTTTGATCCCATTAATTGCTGACGCTATTTCATTACCACTAATTGCAGCCGGAGGCATTGGATCTGGAAAAGGGATGCTTGCAGCAATGAATTTAGGTGCTGATGCTGTTCAAATTGGAAGCCGCTTTATTGCAAGTCCTGAATCTAGTGCACACCAAAATTTTAAAGAAAAGGTAATAGCTTGTCAGGAAGGAGATACAATTTTAACATTGAAGGAATTAACTCCAGTTAGAATGATAAAAAATAACTTTTATAAGCAACTTGAACTTGCTTATTCAAATAATGCTGATGCCGAAGAATTAAAAGCAATTTTAGGTCGAGGAAGAGCAAAAAAAGGAATGTTTGAAGGTGATTTAGATGCTGGGGAATTAGAAGTCGGACAAGTGTCTGGAACTATTCATAAAATTATGCCTGCAAAAGAAATTGTGGCAGAAATTATTCGAGAATTTAAAGAAGCACAAAACAATCAATCAAAGACTAAATTTATTTTTTAATGGTAAAATTTGAGCGTTTTCAATTATCAAATGGACTAAAAGTAATTTTCCATAAAGATACATCAACACCAATGGCTGTTGTGAATGTGCTTTATGATATTGGAGCAAGAGATGAATCTGAGGAAAAAACTGGATTCGCACATTTATTTGAACACTTGATGTTTGGCGGATCAGTTAATATTCCTGATTTTGATACAGAATTACAAAAAGCTGGTGGCGAAAACAATGCCTTTACAAGTAACGATATTACAAACTATTATGATGTTTTGCCAGCAAATAATCTAAATACTGCATTGTGGTTAGAGAGCGATCGTATGTTATCGCTAGCATTCACTGAAAAAAGTTTAGAAGTTCAACGAAGCGTTGTTATTGAAGAATTTAAACAACGCTACCTCAATCAACCTTATGGAGATGTTTGGTTAGAACTTCGTCCACTGGCTTACAAAAAACATCCTTATAAATGGGCAACTATCGGCAAAGAAATTAGCCACATCGAAAATGCCACGATGGAAGATGTTCGTGCGTTTTTTAAAAAGTATTATTGCCCATCAAACGCGATTCTTTGCATTGCGGGAAATTTTGAATTAGATTTTATTAAAGAAAGAATGAATTACTGGTTCTCAGATATTGATTCAGGAAAAAAACCAGCAAGAATCATTGCCTCTGAACCCAAACAAATAGAATTTAGAGAATTAGAACTTGAACGCAATGTTCCAGCATCTGCTTTTTATTATGCCTTTAAAATGGCTGAAAGAAAACATCCTGACTACTATATTGCAGATATTTTAAGTGATTCATTAAGCAGAGAAAAATCATCCTTGCTTTACCTAAAATTAAAGAAAGAAAAACCGTTTGTATCCGAAATTGTAGCTTACATAACAGGATCTATTGACGAGGGCTTATTTATTATATCAGGAAAATTAAATGATGGAATAAGCTTTGAAGATTTTGATAATGCACTTTGGGAGGTATTAAACGAAGTTTGTTTGAATCCAATAGAAGAAAAGGAACTCAACAGCTTAAAAATCAAGATGCAAACTGCCCGTGCTTTTCAAGAGCAGGGAATTTTAAACCGCTCTATGAATTTATGTTATTTTGAACTTTTAGGAGATGCTAATGGAATCAATGAAGAGCATTTAATTTATGAGCAAATTACTTGCGATCATATTCAATCCTATGCAAATGAATTATTTCAAAAAACAAATTGTTCGCTACTAAAAATTAAAGCCCAACAAGCATGATAAAGCGAAAAAATGCGCCAAGTTTACAGGCGATAGAAAAAATCAACTTTATTTCTCCCGTAAAAATTCAGTTAGGCGAGCATACACCTTTTTTTTGGATGAAAGAAGTTCCAAATGAAACAGCACGCTTGGATTTTATCTTTCATGCTGGAACTACAAGAGGATCAAATTTAATTAGTTCACTAGTTGCTGGCTTACTTTTTTCGGGTACTAATAAAAAAACTGCTACAGATATTCACAATGAATTAGATGATTTAGGAGCATTCTTTGATGTTGGCTTGGGACATGAAAGTGTTTTAGTCTCATTTTATGCGCTTAAAAAAAATATTTTAGCAGTTTTTAAAATTTTTGAAGATGCACTCGAGCATGTTAACTTTCCGCAAAATGAAATCGATGAATTAATCACCGACAGAAAACAGAAACTCAAAATTAATTGTGAAAAAGTTGGGTTTCTTGCACAAAGAGAATTTCAAAAAAACCTTTTTCATGGGACAAATTATGCCCGCCAAACCGAATTGGAAGACTACGATACTGTTCGCAGAGAAGAAATTATTGAATACTTTTCTAAAAACTATAAAAATGGTCTGCGTAAAGTCGTTCTTGTTGGAGCTTTAGATGAAGTTCAAGTTACAGAAATTGCTGAAAAATCAAAGAAATGGTGTCTTCATGAAGAGCCACTTTTTGAAAATAATTTTAAGAATAATAAGGGCGTATTTCAGTTAAAAAAGAAAGATGCTGTTCAAAGTGCAGTGCGAATTGGAAAGACTCTTTTCAATAAAAACAATTCTGATTTTCTTGGATTCTCTATCTTAAATACCATTTTAGGAGATTATTTTGGAAGTCGTTTAATGAAAAATATTCGAGAGGATAAAGGCTACACCTACGGAATTAGTAGCACAGAAGCTGAATTAGCAAAAAGCGGCTATTTTATGATAGGAACCGAAGTTGGTTCCGCTCAAAAAGATTTGGCAATACAAGAGATAAAAAATGAAATTGAACGACTTCAAAAAGATTTAGTTCCCGATGAAGAATTAGAATTGGTGAGGAATTATTTATTAGGGCAACTTTTAAAAAGTGCAGATGGCCCCTATGCTATGACTGATTTATTTCTATCTGTTGATGCATATGACTTAGATTTTTCATTTTATGAAAACTACATTCAAAAAGTGAAGAATATCGATGCAGAAGAATTGAGAGCATTAGCCGTTAAATACCTTGCTTGGGATTCAATGACTATCGTTATCGCAGGATAGCAACTTTACTCCGTATTTTTCGTTATACTAAAGTCTGCTAAAATTCGTTCTTAAACAATGCGTTTCCTCTTTCTACTATTTGTTTTAGTTGCTTTTAAAAGCAACGCTTCGCATGTTATGGGAGGAGAAATTACCTATAAATGTATTGGTGGAAATACCTACATTTTTGAACTCACTTTTTACCGCGATTGCAATGGGTCTGATGTTACTATTAGCTCTGAAGTTTTAAGAGTTTGGAACCACCCTACTCTAACTTCAATTTCAATTCCTTTTATTTCAAGAGAAGATATTTCGCCAACTTGCTCCCCCGTTTCTGGAGGTCCAAGTCC
>RFSL01000321.1 GCA_009923965.1 Flavobacteriia bacterium
GAAAATAAAGTTGCAGGAACTGCACGCTACATTCATGGAGAAATGGGGCAAGGAACTTGGACATTTTATGGCGGTCATGACCCAGAAGATTACCAACATAGAGTAGGGGATCCAGCCACAATACTCGATTTGCACCCCAATTCGCCCGGCTACCGATTGATTTTGAATAATGTACTGTTTCCGGCGGCGAAAAAGAAAAAACAAAAGACGTAATAATTTCATCCTATTTTCAAACCCTTTTTAGGGCCTTAATTTGTTAAAAATTGATGCCTAGAGATTCTAAAAATTATAATTATGTTGCGTTGTAAATTTAAAGTTTTACTTGTTCTGTTGCCCATACTTGTGTTTGGACAAACCCCAACAAAAAAGGAGGTGAATCAGCAAACGCAGTCTTGGATTAGTTTGAATAATACTCTAAAATTAAATGATTATTGGTCATTAGTGTCGGATTTTCATATTAGGAGAACTGATTTCATTAAGAATCACAGTTTTTATATTGTAAGGACAGGAATTAGTTATGCACCTACTTCGAAAATTGCATTGGCAATTGGATATGGTCACATGTGGGCGGCACCATCAAAACCGGACTGGAATACTTTTTCGAATGAAAATAGGATTTATCAGCAAGTTCAGTTATACTCCAAAATCGGGGAAGTGACTATTATTCAAAGGGGAAGGAACGAACAGCGCTGGCAACAAAAAATAGTGAATGATGAACCTGCGGAAGAGCTCCGATTTACTAATAGATTCAGGTATTTAGTAAGTTTAAATATTCCTGTTTTTAAGAAGAAAACAATGCCAACTTTGGTTGTTTCAGACGAGATTATGGTTCATTTTGGTAAAGAAGTGGTTTATAATACCTTTGATCAAAACCGGATTTTTATAGGAATCAAACAGACGATAAACCCCAAACTTAGTTTTGATTTTGGATATATGAATGTCTATCAACAAAAATATTCTGGCTATCAGTATGATATGAATCACACGTTGCGATTGTTTTTTTACTACAATAACGGTTTAAAGGCTTTAACCCATTTGGGAAATCATTCTTCAGGTGA
>RFSL01000322.1 GCA_009923965.1 Flavobacteriia bacterium
AAGTAGTAATAAAGATTGCTGCAAAAAAAAGTAGTTTAAATAATTGATATTTACAAAGCCAGGGTATCCTGGCTTTTTTTTATACTGTTTTTTATATCCACCTGTAAGAACAACCATATGAATACTTCACTAAGCACTAAAGATTTCTTTGAACAAGTGTATCAAGTAGTAAAACTGATTCCGAAAGGGCGAGTTACATCCTATGGTGCTATTGGAAACTATTTAGGAGCTAGAAAATCGGCGAGGATGGTTGGTTGGGCAATGAATGCCTCCCATGCGCATTTCGATATTCCTGCGCATAGGGTTGTTAATCGAATAGGTTTATTGACTGGCAAATTTCACTTTGAAAAAGAATGCACTATGCAAGAAAAATTAGAATCAGAGGGAATCACTGTTGAAAAAGATCAAATTCAAAATTTTAAAATTATTTTCTGGGATCCCAGCAAAGAATTAGCAATATAAATTCTATACTTGCTTAGCAAAGGAAATTAAAGAATTCTATTAATTTTGCAGAAAAACTAAGCATGAAATTCGGTACAAAAGCAATACACGCTGGTGTTCATCCTGATCCTGCAACAGGAGCTATTATGACACCCATTTATCAAACATCAACGTATGTTCAAGATGGTGTCGGAAATCATAAAGGATATGAATATTCGCGTACTCAAAATCCTACGCGTCATGCACTAGAAAAAAATATTGCAGCCATTGAAAATGGTAAATTCGGCGCTTGTTTCGGATCAGGTTTAGCAGCAATAGACTGCGTCATTAAAATGCTTAATCCAGGTGATGAAGTGATTTCTACAAATGACTTATACGGCGGTTCATATCGTATTTTTAAAACTATTTTTGAAAAATATGGCATCGTTTTTCATTTTGTGGACATGCAAAATACATCAGAGGTAGAACGAGTGTTAAATAAAAACACCAAAGTCATATGGGTTGAGACGCCCACAAATCCAATGATGAATATTATTGATATTTCTGCGATGGCAAAGATTGCTAAAAAATCAGGAGCTCTTTTATGCGTGGACAATACTTTTGCAACTCCT
>RFSL01000323.1 GCA_009923965.1 Flavobacteriia bacterium
TAATTTCACAACGCCAAACTGACGAGGATCTTCAATGCTTTGAACCCATATAACACCTTCCTGATTTGTATCCATTACAAAATCTGCTTTAAACAAGGTGTCTGCAAATGCCACAACTGTTTTGCCTGTAATAGATTCTTTTGCACACATAATAGCGTGAGCAGTTCCTAATGCTTTTTCTTGATAGCAAATGGTTCCTTTTGCTCCTTGACTTTCAGCAATTTTAATCAAATTATCTTCAACTTCTTTCCCAAAATCAGAACCAATAACAAAGGCAATTTCGTCAACTTTTTCGCCACATACTTTTGTAATATCTTCTACAAGACGCTGAACTATTGGTTTTCCTGCAACATGGATTAATGGTTTTGGAACAGTTAATGTATGCGGGCGCATCCGCTTTCCTTTGCCTGCCATTGGAATAATAATCTTCATAAATCTATTTTAATTCTGTGATAACTAGAAACAAATATAATATTAAAAAATTGAGATTTTATCAAATTTTTGTTTCAGTAGCCGTTAAAATAATAGAAATAAAAACCAATTATATCATTCTCTTTTTAAATAGCTTTAACTTGAAATAAGTATAAAATGGCAAGCAAAAAAATAGCTTATTTATAGACACCCTGTTCTTCCGCCATCTACTGGCAAGTTAATGCCATTAATGTAGGATGCTGCTGGAGAAGCCAAAAAGGCAACAGCGTTTGCAATTTCAGACGCTTCTGCAAAACGTCCCATTGGTATTTCAGAAATCATTTCATTTGTAACTGATTCAAGAGCATGGCCAGTTTTGGTCGATTTATTTTCGATAATTGTTTTTAAACGAATAGTGGAAGTTGCACCGGGCAAAACATTATTAACGGTGATATTATACTTACCTAATTCCCCAGCTAGAGTTTTAGCCCAGTTAGCTACAGCAGCTCTAATCGTATTTGAAACACCTAAATTTGCTAACGGTTGTTTTACTGATGTTGAAATAATATTGATAATTCGGCCGTACTTAGCATTCTTCATTCCATCTATACAAGCTTGCGCAAGAATATGATTACAAAT
>RFSL01000324.1 GCA_009923965.1 Flavobacteriia bacterium
AATTAATAAATAAACATTCAATTAAGAAGAGCGCTTTGCTACTTCGTGGTAATTTTTAACATGAGGGCCCAAGAATATTCGGGCATAAATTCGAATGGTAGCTAAACCATTTATAATTAAGCTCAAGGCGGTAAATAGTGCTAAACCAACCTGATGATAATGTATGTGTGAAAAGATTAAATCTTCACCGATAAACGTAGGGGTAATTGGAAATCCAGCAAAACCTAAACAACACAAAAGAAACAACAAGGCAGTTTTTGGATATTCATAAGAGTGGCCATAAAATTGATTGAGACTGATCCACACTTCTCTTTTTCGAAGGTAATTAAGGGCCATTAAGCCTATAAACCAAGAACCAATTACTCCACTTAGGTACCAAACATGGTGCATCCAATCAAAATGGGCATTGAACGAAATAGCAATTGCGATTGCTAAATGATTAAATAAAATAAGCGTCCAACTCTTCCGAACACTATCTCTTTCCGAGAAAGCTTTGATGGCAATTAGAAAACCAAAAACTGAAAAAAAGAAAGGTAATTGATGCTTGATTTCAATATCTATTTTGTCGCTAAAATAAAGAAGGACAAGACCCAAACTCATCATAAATGCAATAACATAAAAGATATACTTAAAATTCATCCAAGTCCATCTACCACCAATTCGCTTAACCGGGTTCCATAAATAACGATACATCAAACTATCTAAATTCCATTCCTTAAGACTTAAAATGAAAATGGTATTTTCTATTCGCTTAGGCAAAGAATCTTCAAAATTTCTAATTCTTGGTTTATACTCATACATCTGTTCACGAATCTTATAACTTACAACAGAAGGAGAAATTAGCAATTGATACGTTCTCAAAAAAGCATTTCCAGAAATATGGATCAAAGCAATCACTTCCAATCCAAAAGCTATCTCAATAAAAATCAATCCAATTTGAGCAATAGAAGAATAGGCAATTTGACTTTTAATCGAACTTTGAACGCGGGAAATGAATGTTGCAATTATTGCAGTCAGTGCTCCAGAAATAACTAATATTATTTTA
>RFSL01000325.1 GCA_009923965.1 Flavobacteriia bacterium
AATTAATAAATAAACATTCAATTAAGAAGAGCGCTTTGCTACTTCGTGGTAATTTTTAACATGAGGGCCCAAGAATATTCGGGCATAAATTCGAATGGTGGCTAGACCATTTATAATTAAACTTAAGGCAGTAAAAAGTGCTAGACTTACTTGATGATAATGAATATGTGAGAAAATTAAATCTTCCCCAATGAAAGTCGGTGTAATTGGAAAACCAGCAAATCCCAAACAGCACAGAAGAAATAAAAATGCTGCTTTAGGATGTTCGAAGGAATGGCCATGAAATTGATTGAGACTGATCCAAACTTCTCTTTTTCTAAGATAATTAATTATCATTAAACCAAGAAACCAAGAAACGATCACTCCACTCAGATACCAGACATGATGCATCCAATCAAAATGCTCATTGAAGGAAATTGCAATGGCAATAGCGAAATGATTAAATAAGATTAAGGTCCAACTCTTTCTAACGCTATCTCTTTCTGAGAAGGCTTTAATTGCAATTAAAAACCCAAATAGAGAGAAAAATAAAGGTAAATAATGCTTAATTTCAACATCTATTTTATCACTAAAATATAGAAGAACGATACCCAGGGTCATCATCATTGCAATTACATAGAAAATGTACTTAAAATTCATCCAAATCCATCTTCCCCCAATTCGTTTAACCGGGTTCCATAAATAACGATACATCAAACTATCTAAATTCCATTCTTTAAGACTTAAAATAAAAATGGTATTTTCTATTCGCTTAGGCAATGAATCTTCAAAATTTCTGATTCTTGGTTTATATTCATACAACTGCTCACGAATCTTGTAACTTACAACAGAAGGGGAAATCAACAATTGATAAGTTCTCAAAAATGCATTTCCAGAAATATGGATCAAAGCAATCACTTCCAAGCCAAACGCTATCTCAATAAAAATCAATCCTATTTGTGCAATGGAAGAATAGGCAATTTGACTTTTAATCGAACTTTGAACGCGGGAAATGAATGTTGCAATTATTGCAGTCAGTGCTCCAGAAATAACTAATATTATTTTA
>RFSL01000326.1 GCA_009923965.1 Flavobacteriia bacterium
TCAATAGAATATTGGTTAGATGAAAAAAGACTTATTACAATAAAAATTATAGAGGAAATAAAAATAACCAACCAAAATCTGCTTAATACCATGAAACGAAGTTGCACATTATTAAATACAATAGAAGAGAAGAGAATAAAAATCTATCAACAAAGAGTATTGAATTACTTTAATTTCCGCGATAATTTATAGATACACTATCAAATTTCTTAACTTTGAAACTATATTATGAAATCAATTTTTCATCCTTCAGAAAGTCGAGGTCAAGCTGATCACGGCTGGTTAAATGCAAAACATTCCTTTAGTTTTGCTAATTGGCAGAATAGAGAACGTATGCATTTTGGCGCATTGCGTGTTTTGAATGATGACATAGTTGCTGCAGGAACAGGGTTTGGCAAACACCCCCACGATAACATGGAAATTGTTACTATTCCTTTAAATGGCGAAATCCAACATGAAGATTCCATGGGGCATAAAGAAATAATTAGAACAAATCAGGTGCAAGTCATGTCTGCTGGTAGCGGGATTTACCACAGTGAATTTAATTCTAGCAAAACTGAAGAACTAAAGTTATTCCAAATTTGGATTTTTCCTGATAAAGAAAATTTAGAGCCACGTTACGCAACTATAAAATATAGTTGGGGAAATGCGAAAAATAATTTTTTACCTTTAGTTTCTCCCAAAAAAGAAAATAAAGGCGCTTGGATTCATCAAAATGCTTGGTTTCACCTTGCTAAATTTGATCAATATTTTACTTCGGTATATACAATGAAAGACCCTTCAAATGGACTATATATATTCAATTTGAGCGGTCAAGTACAAATCAACGAGCAAATATTGCACCCGCGAGATGGTTATGGCATTTGGGAGACAAATAACATCAATATCAAAGCCATTACCGAATCCGGATTAAATATCACCGTCATTGGAAAAGGATGGGAAGCAGTTTTGCCACAAGCCACACCCATTAGCGATGCAAGTTGTTTGTCTGGTGCACTAAAAGGAACCATGTTATCTGGC
>RFSL01000327.1 GCA_009923965.1 Flavobacteriia bacterium
CACCCACTCTTTACATTAATGCAGCAAAAAAGAACAAATGAATTCATTACAACATTTTTACGGCAATTTGATGAGGGAAAAGATCTTCCAGTATGGGAATTAGCAGGAAATGAAACAGAATGTATGATTGGTTACCATAGCGTATCTGTTATCGCGGACGCATATCTAAAAGGAATTAATCAATTTGACACTACAAAAGCATTAAGCGCGATGATTACCACAGCTAAGTTGAATGAATATGCTAAAATCCCCTATGCAAAAAATAGTTTTATTGATTCAGATCAAGAACCTGAATCTGTTTCCAAAACCTTAGAATATGCCTATGACGATTGGTGTATATCAGAAATGGCAAAGAAAATGGGTGATAAAAAAAGTGAAAAAGAATTTGAACTTCGGTCCTTTAATTTTTTAAATCTTTATGATCCTCAAACAAAATTTATGCGTGCAAAACGCGCAGCACAATGGTTTTCTCCATTTGAGCCAAGTGAAGTGAATTTTAATTATACTGAAGCTAACGCATTTCAATATTCAATGGCTGCTCCTCAAGCAATCAAAACACTAGCAGAAATTCAAGGTGGTTCAGATTCATTAGAATCCTGGCTAGACAGATTATTTACATCTCAGAGCAAACTTTCTGGAAGAGAACAATCTGATATTACAGGATTAATTGGTCAATATGCTCATGGAAATGAACCTTCTCATCACATGGCTTATTTATATAATTATACGAATTCCCCTCACAAAACACAGTTTTACGTTGATAAAATAACGAAAGAATTGTATTCTAATTCACCAGATGGACTTTCTGGAAATGAAGATTGTGGACAAATGTCCTCATGGTTTGTATTAAGTAGTTTAGGATTTTACCCCGTAGCACCGGGAAAACCATATTATGAAATTGGAAGGCCTTATTTTAATGAATCCATGTTAAAATTTGAAAACAATAAATCTTTAAGAATCAGCGCAATAAACAATAGTCCTGAAAATAAATATATTCGGTCTGTAAAATTAAATGGTCTA
>RFSL01000328.1 GCA_009923965.1 Flavobacteriia bacterium
CCGCATATTAAAATCGGATCTTATTTTAGTATTAAACTAACGGAAAAGCCCATTTTTTTATCATTTCTCATTTGCTTCAAGCATGAATAGACGAAATCGGGTGACCCTAAAAACTCCAGGTAGATCAATACTTTTTTGGCGATTATTTATCATTAACGAGGAATAAATTTTATCCAAAACACAAAATATTTATGGCAATACAATGGCAAATAAAGTCCTTTGAAAGTCTTTCTGCTCATGAATTATATGCCATTCTGAGATTAAGAAGTGAGGTATTTGTTGTAGAACAGCACTGTGTTTATCTCGACATTGACGACAAAGACAAACTTGGCTTGCATCTTTTTGGTGAATTCGAAGGAAAAATAATAGGGTATTCAAGACTTTTTAAACCTGGAATTTCTTTTGATGATGCTTCTATAGGTCGCGTTGTTATTGATGCAAACCATCGAAATAAAAGATGGGGACACGAATTAATGCAAGAGGCGATTGCCGGAATTGAGCTCCATTTTGGCGAAAGTACAATCACCATTGGAGCACAATTGTACCTCAAAAAATTCTACGAATTTCACGGATTCATCCAAACTAGTGAGATGTACCTGGAGGATGCTATTCCGCATATTGAAATGCAAAGAGGAAAGTTATAGTCGTGTAATCAACAATTCTACCCTCCGGTCAAACTCATCGCCTTTTCCAAGCGGAAAACGATTGCCGTACCCTTTATAGCTCATTCTATAGGGATTGATTCCTTTAGATCGGAAATAAGAAAATACATTTTTCGCCCTATTTATAGAAAGATTTCTTTCATCGGTTTCCTTGTCAATGGCATCGGGATATTTGCTAGAAGTACAGCATACATGACCTTTTATTTCAAAACGAAGCGACTTGTATTTTTCAAATACGAGAACCGCCCTATCCAATTCTCTTTTTGCTTTTAAAGAAAGGACGCTTGAACCCAAATCAAATGAAATCTTGTCTAAAATGATAAGATCTCCCACTTTTGGAGTTTCTGGAAAGAAAGT
>RFSL01000329.1 GCA_009923965.1 Flavobacteriia bacterium
GCGATTGAAACACCACTTAGCGCATGATCATTATTTGTTACCAATATTTCAGAGGGATTCTCCACTGGGCGAAGTCCAGATCCATACATTTCATAAATCCCAAGTTCATTTGTCGAACCAAAACGATTTTTAATAGCACGAAGCAAACGGTAAATATGATTCCTATCTCCCTCAAACTGCAAAACAGTATCCACCATGTGTTCCAAAACTTTTGGGCCTGCAATAGAACCATCTTTTGTTATATGCCCAATTAAAAAAACAGGAGTTCCAGTTTGTTTTGCGTAACGAAGTAGTTGAGCAGTACATTCCCTAACTTGTGAAATACTTCCGGGTGAACTTTCGATGTTTCCAGAAAAAAGTGTCTGAATAGAATCTATTACAACTAGATCTGGTCGAATATCTGTTGCATAAGTTAAGATGCTATTCAAATTTGTTTCTGTTAGTAAATAACACCGTTCATTTTTCAGTCCCAAGCGATCTGCACGCATTCGAATTTGTCTATCACTTTCTTCTCCAGACACATAAAGAACTTTTAAAGATTCCGTAATTGCAAGCTGCAACAATAAAGTCGATTTTCCAATTCCAGGGTCGCCTCCCAATAAAACAATTGATCCAGGAACAATTCCGCCACCCAAAACAGTATTTAATTCAGAATCTTGGATTACAATTCTATCTTCTTTTTCTTGAATAACCTCTTGTATTAAAAGTGGTTTTGCGGATTTTAAATCTGAAGAAAAAGGAAGTGATTGTTTTGGTGTTTTATCAATAATTTCCTCTATAAATGTATTCCATTCTTGACAAGAAGGACATTTTCCAAGCCATTTTGGCGCTTCGTTACCACAATTTTGACAAAAAAATGCTGATTTAGTTTTTGACATTAAAACATTTAAAATAGAAAAAAATTTATGTTATTCCTTTACAACTTGTCTTACAACAGTATTTGAAGCAGAACTTATTTTTATGTAATATAAGCCTGATGCAAATGAGGAAAGATTTAATTTAAGTAGCGCATTTTCAT
>RFSL01000330.1 GCA_009923965.1 Flavobacteriia bacterium
AGATGAATTGATGAATTTGTTGAAAGTGGAACATGATAATTTACCTGTAATGGAATTAAATCTGTAAAAAATGGAAAAGTTTATTCACCTCTTTATTCTCTTACCAATCGTAGCATTTATTATTAGTGTTATGATTCCCAAAAAACAAGAAGGTCTTTTATCAAGAGTTGCTTTTGTTTCGGTTGGTTTACAATTTTTAGCTGCTCTTTTATTTTTAATCTTCTGGTTTGAAAAAGGAGTCCCTCACATAAATCTGAAAGAATTCTCAATTTATAAAGCAAATAATTATGATTTTTTCATTGATTTTTATGTAGATAGAATAACACTGGTTTATTTGTTTTTAGGCTCTTTAATTACCTTTGTTATTACTGTTTACAGTAGATACTATCTTCACCGAGAAGAGGGGTATAAAAGGTTTTTTAACACTATTCTATTCTTTTACTCTGGATATAACATCATAATTTTTGCTGGAAATATTGAAACCTTATTTATTGGATGGGAAATTCTCGGGATTTCATCTTTTCTATTGATCGCATTTTATAGAGATCGTTATCTACCTGTAAAAAATGCAGTAAAAGTATTTTCGATTTATAGAATTGGAGATGTGGGTATTATTTTAGCAATGTGGTTGTCACATCATTTGTGGCATGAAAATATTACATTTTTGAAGTTAAATAATGTAGAATTAGTGCATCATCATTTAGCGGATAATTCTTTGGTTGGTTTAGCAATTGCTTTAATGATTTTTATTTCAGCATCGGCAAAATCTGCTCAATTACCTTTTTCATCTTGGTTGCCTCGTGCTATGGAAGGACCAACACCTTCAAGTGCTGTTTTTTATGGTTCTTTGTCGGTTCATATTGGTGCATTTTTGTTGTTGAGAACTTATCCGTTTTGGGAGTATCAAACTATTTTTAAAATAATATTAGTTATTTCTGGAGCACTGACTGCAATAATTGCAACATTCATTTCCCGCGTTCAAAGTTCGATTAAAAGTCAAATTGCCTATTCTTC
>RFSL01000034.1 GCA_009923965.1 Flavobacteriia bacterium
ACCCTTACTTGGATTTGGCAATGGATTCACCTGAAATGCTTGTTCATTAAAATAGCCAAGCTGTGCTAATTCTCTTTGGGTTCGCATGATATCCCCTTTATTAAATAAATCCCCCGGCTTTGTTCTAATCTCCCTAAGAATTACATAATCATTTGTTTTCGTATTTCCCTTAATTGTTATTGTTCCATTTCGCGCTTCTTTACCTTCAATAATTCTAATTTGGTAGTTAATCATGTTTTGGTTAACATTGATTTCGACGGGTATAACTTGGAAAAATAAATATCCCTGGTCCATATAGATAGAGTTAATATCCCGACCATCCCCAGAACCGTTTAATCGTTGCTCAAATAAATCTCTGTTATACAAATCCCCCTTTTTAATTCCTAAAACTGTATCTAAATAACTAGATCGGTATTTGGTGTTTCCAAGCCATTCAATGTCACCAAAATAATATTTCTCCCCTTCAGTCAGATTAATTTCTATCATTAGGTTTTTCGCATTTAGTTGATAAACTGTGTCAAATGAAATACTTGCGTCACGTAATCCTACTTTATTAAATTTTGACAAAAGCGACAATTTATCTTTTTGATAGCTCGTCTCTGTATATTTTGATCGCTTAAAAATTTGAAGCAATCCCTTTTGCTTTGTATCTTTCATGGCTCTTCTTAGTTTCCAAGGCTTAATTTCAGTACTACCATTTATAATAATTTTTTTAATTCCAATTTTGCGTCCTTTCTCTATTTTAATAATAAAAATTTCAGAATCATTTATAAGTGTATCTTTTGCTCTTGAAATATTTACGGAGACATTATAAAAAGCCTTATCTCTAAAATATCCCCTAATTTTGCTTTTAGTCTGAAAAACAAGATTATCTGTAATTGTTTTCCCAGCAAACAAGTTAATTTCTTCCCGTAATTTATCAGCCTCTCGTTTATTTACCCCTAAAAAACTGAATTTAGATAACTTTGGTCTTGGTTCAACAGCAATTGTAAGGTAGACAACTCCAGCTATTTCTTTTGTAACGGATATCGAAATATTTGAAAAGATTCCCTCATCCCATAGATTTTGAATTGCTTTTGAAATATCATTTCCGGGCAAAAATATTTTCCGTCCCTGTTTTAAACCTGCAATTAGCTTAATTGCCTGGTGGTCAAAATTCTCTGCTCCGATTACACGAATCGGTCCAAGTTCATATTCTTTAGCTTGGGCATAATTGATGTCAAATCCCCCAACGCTAATTGGTGATTCTTGTGCAATTAGAAAAAATGAATAGAAAGAGATTAATGAGAAGAAGTACTTCATATCTTCGAATCAATTTGAGTAGAAAGCAAGCCAAATCGTCGTTCTCTATTTTGATACTCAATCACTGCCTGTATGAAATCATTTCTTCTAAAATCAGGCCATAATATTTCTGTAAAATAGAGTTCGGTGTAAGCTATCTGCCACAATAAAAAATTACTAATTCTATACTCTCCACTTGTTCTAATTAGTAATTCTGGATCTGGGATAGAATTGGTAGAGAGGTGTCTTTGAATAAGATTTTCTGTAATTTCTGTAATCGCAAGCTCACTGTTATTAACTGATTCTGTTATTGTTTTTACAGCTTGAGTGATTTCCCATTTGGAACTATAATTTACTGCTAGAATAAGTGTTAATTTACTATTTTCACTTGTTCTGCTTACAGCATCATTAATGCTTAACATACAATTTTCAGGAAGGTTATTAATGTCACCGATTGTTAAGAGCCTCACGCCATTTTCATTAAACTCTTCTATTTCATTTGCAATAGATAAAATTAATAAATCCATTAATCCGTCTACTTCTTGCTTTGGTCTATTCCAGTTTTCTCTTGAAAAAGCATAGAGGGTTATGTAGCGAACGCCTAACTCAATTGCTGTTTTAATCGCTTCACGCACAGATTTTACCCCTGAGCTATGTCCGAAGAGACGCTCTTGCCCTTTCTCATTTGCCCATCGCCCATTACCATCCATTATTATAGCAATATGCTGGGGAATTTTTTCAGGAATTATAGTATCAATTAAATCAGTCATAATTATCTGAGCAGAACGAAAGTAATTAAATTTTTTGCCTTGTCAATTTAATTTGCATTAATTTAAATCAATCAATGGTTCAAAATTGATTCAAAAAGATTAAAATGCAAGCTAGCTTCCCAAATTATTCTGCAAGAATAATTAGTTCGTTATTAATTAATTCTGCTACTCCACCTTTTATTGAAATTATTATATGATTTTGATCTTTAATTTGAATCATTTCATTGTAGCTAGCGTCTTTGGTATTTTCTACCAACTCTATAATAACCTCCCCAATAGTCAAAGAAGAAATAATAGCAGTATGGTTGTTTAACACCTGAAAAATCCCATCTTGACCAGGCAGTGAAACTGATATGACTTCACCATCAAAAATTTTAGCTGTAGGAGTAATAACGTTTAATTTCATATGCTTTTTATGCTTCAGCTAACATTTTATCTCCTGCTGTAATTACATCTTCAATTCCGCCTTTTAAATTGAATGCAGCTTCTGGATATTTATCAAATTTACCATCTAAGATATCATTAAATGCTTTAATTGTGTCTTGAATATCGACTAAAACACCCGGGATTCCTGTAAATTGTTCAGCAACGTGAAATGGCTGCGACAAGAAACGTTGAACTCTTCGTGCTCTATGAACAATTAATTTGTCTTCTTCAGATAACTCGTCCATTCCGAGAATCGCAATAATATCTTGTAATTCCTTATATCGTTGTAATGTCAGTTTTACACGTTGTGCACAATCGTAGTGTTCGTCACCAACAATTTCTGCAGTTAGAATTCGAGATGTAGAATCCAAAGGATCCACAGCAGGATAAATTCCAAGTTCTGCAATTTTACGAGAAAGTACTGTTGTAGCATCTAAGTGAGCAAAAGTATTTGCAGGAGCTGGATCAGTAAGGTCATCAGCAGGAACATAAACTGCTTGCACGGAAGTAATAGAACCATTTTTAGTTGAGGTAATTCGTTCTTGCATGGCTCCCATTTCTGTTGCCAATGTTGGTTGATAACCTACTGCTGAAGGCATTCTTCCTAGTAAGGCAGAAACTTCTGATCCTGCTTGTGTAAAACGGAAGATGTTGTCAACGAAAAATAAAATATCTTTTCCTTGCTCTTCGCCGTCTCCATCTCTAAAATATTCTGCAATTGTTAAACCTGAAAGAGCAACACGCGCTCTAGCTCCAGGAGGCTCATTCATTTGTCCAAATACAAATGTCGCTTTTGATTCTTTTAAAACTTCTAAGTCTATTTTTGTAAGGTCCCAGCCTCCAGCCTCCATTGAGTGCATGAATTCATCGCCATATTTTATAATTCCAGACTCGAGCATTTCGCGCAATAAGTCATTTCCTTCTCTTGTTCTTTCTCCAACACCTGCAAAAACAGATAAACCTCCGTGTCCTTTTGCGATGTTGTTTATTAATTCTTGGATCAAAACTGTTTTACCAACACCCGCTCCCCCAAACAAACCAATTTTACCACCTTTTGCATATGGTTCGATCAAGTCAATAACTTTAATTCCGGTAAGTAAAATCTCTGTTGCTGTAGAAAGCTGATCAAATTTAGGTGCTTCTCGGTGAATTGGAAGTCCACCAGTACTGTCCATAACATTTATTCCGTCGATTGCCTCGCCAACTACATTGAATAAGCGTCCTTTTATTTTATCTCCGGTAGGGACTTTAATTGCCATGCCAGTAGAAATAACTTCCATCCCTCTCATGAATCCATCAGTAGAGTCCATGGAAATAGCCCGGATAGAATTCTCTCCAACGTGAGATTGAACCTCTAAAACTACTCTAGTTCCATCATTTCTACGAACCTCGAGAGCATCATAAATACTTGGTAACTCAACCCCTGTTTCGAAACGTACATCTACAACTGGTCCGATAACTTTTGATATTTTTCCTTTATTCAATGACATCTTTCAATTATTTTAATTTTCGGCAAAGATACATATTTTTTCTGCGCCAAGTAGTTACTTGTAAATTTTTTAAATCTTATTTCTGTAAATTTTTTAATAAAAATTTTACTGGAAAATAAGAAAACAAAAAACTAAGAGCACTTACAGAGAGGAGGATCAACAAAAAATCTTTTAATGCAAATTTTATTGGAAATGGGATATTTGCACCTGGAATTTGAAGGAAACTAAATTCTTGTTGTATTAAACATACCAGATATCCAAATATTAATCCGAAAACAATACCACATCCTGAGATAAATAAACCTTCGAAAAAAAATATTTTAAAAATACTTTGCTTTGTAAGTCCCATACTTTGAAGTGTATGGATATTCCCCCGTTTTTCTATAAACAACATTGTAAGTGAAGCCACTAAATTAAAAGAAGCTAGAATAAAGATAAAGATCATAATGAAAACAACAATTAATCTCTCAGACTTACTCGTTTTAAAAATCAATTCATTTTTCTCATAATTTGTTTGAACGGAAAATCTATCCCCCACAATTTTTGCTACTTTTTGTTTTATTTCTTCGTTTGAATTCCCAACATTTACAGTTATATAAATATGAGAAAGCTCCCCCGAATAATTTAAAAGTGATCTTACATCATTTAATGGCAAAAGTATTTTTTCTTGGTTTATTTCACGGTTGTAATTCATTGCGCAGGAGATCTTAATTTGATCACTATAAAAGGGGGCTTTACCAAAACTAATTTTAAGGTTTCGTTTTGGCGCATAAATAGAGATTTGCTCATATTCAATTTCATCTTCTAAATCCAGCTTTAATTTTTCCATAAGCTCCACCCCAATTATTCCGTAGGACAAGCCATTTTTTTCTTCAAAGAAAGGCTTCCCATAGAGCGCATGTTTTTTTATTTTTATGGACTTCAAAAACGCACTTTCTGCACCAACAAGGGTAGCGTTTATCCATTTTTTTTCGTGTCTCAACACGACTACTTCCTCCATTCCTTTTGACAAGGATTTGATACCATTAAGCTGCTGTAATTCGTTCCAAGATATTTCGCTTTCGTCGAATGTTTTTGTTTTTTTTGCTGTAATAGTTATGTCTGACTCAAATTCACTATAAAGCGATTTGATCATTGTTTCTATGCCATTAAAAGCAGAAAGCAAAATAACTAGGGCCGCTGTAATTACAAAAACTCCAACTATTGATATTCGTGTAATTAAGGTGATTACATTCTTCTTTCTCGAAGAGCGTAAATATCGAAATGCTATGTAAAAAGGTATATTTATGATTATTTTTTTAGAAGCTCATCGATTTTCATCGCATAATCAATAGAATCATCAATATGGAAGGTGAGATTTGGGATTTTACGCATATTTTTTAGACGTTTTCCTACATCTAGCATTACCTTTCCTTTATTTGCAATTATATTATTTAAAACAGTTTGTTTATCAGGACCAGTAAAAAAACTAAGGTAGCACCTTGCGTGAGAAAGATCAGAGGTAACACGCACAATTGTAACGGTAACCATAGAGCCAAGACATATTTCTGCACTATTTCGTTGAAAAAATACAGCTAATTCAGTTTGAATTACTGCTTCAATTTTATTTTGACGTATTGATCCCATAACAGCAAAGTTATAGAATTTAGACGTATGCAGCGTTATATCAATTGAAATGTAAAGCTAATGTTATGTTTCTTTAACTTAACCCTTTCTATTCAATCAACTAATTTAAGTAATTAAGCCCTTTACCTTTGATTTTTAGGGATTAATGTATCTTTGCAAAATGAATTCCATTCGACAAATATTTAATTATTCGTTTAAGTATAAGAAGCTTGCTTTTTTAACTATAATTGGGAATTTACTTTTCACCTTTTTTAATCTCCTTTCCCTAGTTTTATTTATTCCTTTTTTACAACTTATTTTTAGTTCTGAAAAGCTGCAATCAGTAATCCCAAAGCCCACTTATTCTGGAGATATATCCTTACTACCTGAGTTTATAATTAAGAGTTATAATTTCCAGATGCACGATATGGTTATTAACGACCCTAAGCAAGCATTATTTTCAGTTTGTATAATGGTATTTTTAGCATTTTTTCTAAAGAATCTTTTCAGATATATGGCAATATGGTTTCAATCGGAATTGCGTTTTTCAGTTGTACGAGATGTACGCGATGAATTATTTGAAAAATCCATTCATTTACCCTTATCTTTCCATACGCAAGAGCGAAAAGGAGATTTAATTTCTCGAATGAGCAGCGATGTTGGAGAAATAGAAAATGGCGTAGTTGCACTACTTGAAATATTATTTAGAGATCCCATCTCAATTTTTATTCATATAGTTTCATTATTTTATATTAGCCCTACTTTAACATTAGCGTCTTTTTTCTTACTTCCTATTTCTGCATTTGTAATTTCTCGAGTTGGAAAAAGCCTAAAAAGAACAGCCCAACAAAACCAAGAACAGCTCGGCTTATTAATATCATCAATAGATGAAAGTTTAAGCGGGGTTAGAATTATAAAATCTTTTAATGCAAGTGGATTTATTTTTAACATGTTTAAAAAACTAAACCTACGCCACCAAAAGTTACATACTAAAACAATGCGTAAAAAAGACGTTTCTTCTTTGTTAAATGAAACAATAGGAGCTGGCGTGATGATGTGCTTGGTTTGGTTTGGAGGGCAAGAGATTTTAGAAAATACGAATAATGGCTTGACAGGAGAATTATTTTTAACCTTCATTATTATTTTCTCACAATTATTACGTCCAATTCAATCAATCTCTAATGGGATGGCATTAATGAATAAAGCTAAAGTTTCTTTAGATCGAGTGAATGAAGTGCTTCAAACAGATGAGAAAATTACAGAAAAGCCAAATGCGAAAACGATTGTGGATTTTAAGTCACAAATTAGTTTTGAAAATATTTCTTTCAAATATGCTGAAGAAACCATAATTTCTTCATTTTCTTTAGAGGTTAAAAAAGGAAAATTAATTGCTATTGTTGGTGAATCAGGAAGCGGAAAATCTACACTTATGGATTTACTACCTCGGTTTTACGATGTAACAGCAGGTGCTATTCAAATTGATGGTGTAGACATCAGGGACTACAAAATTACTGATTTAAGAGGATTAATTGGAATTGTATCTCAAGAGTCTATTCTTTTTAATATTTCTGTTATAGAAAACATTGCTTTTGGCGACCCAAATCCAGATAGAAATAGAGTTATTGAGGCTGCTAAAATCGCAAATGCCCATGGTTTTATTTCCGATATGGATGAAGCTTATGATTCAATAGTAGGCGAGCGCGGTAATAAATTGTCTGGGGGACAAAAACAAAGATTAAGTATTGCTCGAGCGGTATATAAAAATCCAAAAATTTTAATTCTAGATGAAGCAACATCAGCTTTAGATACAGAATCAGAGATGTTGGTTCAAGAAGCTCTTGAAAAATTAATGCAAAACAGAACCTCTTTTGTAATCGCCCATCGACTTAGCACAGTAAGAAATGCCGATGAAATAATTGTATTAGCAAAAGGAAAAATTATAGAACAAGGAAATCACGAGGATTTAATGAAAAAAAGAGGTGCATATCATAAATTTTGCGCTCTACAAGGATTGAAGTAAATTATATCTTCTGAACATTATTAAAATACATTTGTTAAGTTTGCAACATAAAAAAACATAATATGTCTCTCCCTAAAATTACATTTTCTACTGAACAAGAAACTGACTTTTATAAAGTTCTTCGTTCTAGAGTAAACAATTATTTCAAAGAAAAACAAATTTCGCGGCACGCAAATGCTAATATGGTTTTCAAGACTATCTTTATGTTAGCACTTTATTTAGTTCCTTTTAGCTTTATCCTTTTTGCTGAATTATCAAATCCTGTTCATTACTTCATGTGGGTTATAATGGGTTTTGGAATGTCAGGGATTGGGCTTTCTGTAATGCATGACGCTAATCATGGGGCGTATTCTAAAAATGAAAAAGTAAATAATTTTATTGGAAAAGTAATTTATTTTATTGGTGGAAGTGATGTGAATTGGCGCATTCAGCACAATGTTTTACATCATACATATACAAATGTTGCTGATATGGATGAAGACATTGAATCAATTTCATTTTTACTTCGTTTCTCACCCCATACTAAAAGA
>RFSL01000035.1 GCA_009923965.1 Flavobacteriia bacterium
TACTTTTTTAAAATAGACTTAGCTGATGTAGGCAGTAGTGTGTTCACTTTAGGATTCCCTATGGCATTATCATTAATGGGCGAAGATATTAAATTTACTGATGGTAAAATAAGTTCCAAAACAGGATTTCAAGGGAATATAACTAACTACCAAATTTCAGTACCAATACAACCTGGTAATAGTGGTGGACCCTTATTTGATTTTGATGGCAATTTAATAGGAATAACCTCTTCTACTGTAAATCGACAACTAGACTTAACAGAAAATGTTAATTACGCAATAAAATCAAGCTATTTAGTAAATTTAATCGACGTTTTAGATATTAAATTACAGCTACCTAACAATCTCTCATTAGCAAAGAAATCCTTGACAGATAAAATAAAAATTCTATCGGATTTTGTTGTTCTAATAAAAACTAAATAAGGTTGCATCGAACTACATTCAAACATTAAAAACCTATATTTAGAAAGAGATACAGCAACAAAAAAACGTGTAATTGGTTCGATATTTCCTCGAAATATGATATTTGAAAAAAATCAGTTCGAACCCTCGAAATGAATAAAGTGGTTTCTCTGATACTTAATGCTGGTAAGACTTCTGGAGGGATCAAAAAAGAAAAGCACACCGATTTTGGCGTGCTTTCCTATGGTGTGATCCCGCTGGGATTCGAACCCAGGGCCCATACATTAAAAGTGTATTGCTCTACCAGCTGAGCTACGGAATCGTTAATTTTAAGGGTGCAAATATACTCATATAATTTTAGTAGTGCAAAGTATTAATACCTAAATTTGAATTTATTTCTAATCGTATCTCAAGTCATTGATTGCTAAGAATACTCATAAGATGAAGAAGCATTTATTTCTAATTGGATTTATGGGGAGTGGTAAATCTACCATTGGAAAACACCTTGCCGAATTGCAAAATCACCCTTTTTTAGATACTGATTTACTGATTGAAGAAAAAATCCAACAGAACCTTAAAGATTTTATTCTTGAAAGTGGAGAAATTTCTTTTAGACTCTTAGAGCGAGAAGTCCTAAAAAAAGTTATTGATTCACAGCAGAAATCAGTAGTTGCAACAGGTGGCGGTTTATCTTGTTTTGAAGAAAATACTAAACTCTTGCTAGAAAATGGGATTCTTATTTTTATTGATACACCCGAAGAAGTTTTATTTAATCGTCTTTTAAATGATGATTCTCGCCCATTGATTGAGAATTTGAATAAAACTGAATTAAAGAAGTATATATCGGTCAAATTAGCTGAAAGACGCCCGTTTTACGAGCAAGCAAGTATCAAAATTAGTGGCGATAAATCAATTAATGAAATTTGTACAGAAATCAATGAAAAGTTAAAGCTTCTTAAGTCCTAATTTTTCTCGAAGGTAGAATCCTGTTGAATTTCCTTCTAAAGCTGCTAATTCTTCAGGTGAACCTTCAAATAAAATATAGCCACCTTTATCTCCACCAACTGGACCTAAGTCGACAATATAATCAGCACATTTTATTACTTCCATGTTGTGCTCGATAACAAGAATTGAGTGTCCTTTATCGATTAAAGCATTAAAAGCGATAACTAATTTTTCAATGTCATAAAAATGCAAGCCGGTAGTTGGTTCATCAAAAATAAATAGGGTAGAGGGAGCATTGTTTCCTTTGGATAGAAAAGATGCTAATTTAACCCTTTGCGCTTCACCGCCACTCATTGTACTTGAAGATTGACCAACTTTTAAGTAAGACAAACCAACATCGACTAATGGTTGGATTTTATCAACAATCTTTTGGTCCAAGCGATCTGTCCCCGCTTTAAAAAATGCTAAAGCATCAGCTAAATTTGTTTCCAAAAGTTCATAAATTGATTTTCCACGGTATTCAATTTCTAATGTTTCAGACTTATAGCGTTTTCCTTTGCACGTTTCACAGGTCAAATGAACATCTGCCATAAATTGCATCGCAACAGTAATTGTTCCTTCTCCTTCACACATTTCACAGCGTCCACCTTCAACATTAAAACTAAAAAAACCAGGTTTGTAACCTCGCATTTTAGCAAGCGCTTGGCGAGAATAAAGTTCCCGGATATCATCAAATGCTTTCACATAGGTAATTGGATTACTTCTCGATGATTTACCAAGAGGGTTTTGATCTATAAATTCCACTAGACGTATCGCTTTTAAATCTCCAGAAAGACCATTAAATTTTCCAATTAATTCACTGCTCAAACCCAATTCTTTTCTAAGAGCAGGATAAAGAATAGAACGAACTAGAGTAGACTTTCCTGAACCAGAAACACCCGTAAAACAAACCAAACTATTCAATGGAATCTTTAAATCAAAGTTCTTTAAATTAAATTGGCGAGCTCCTTGAATTAGAAGTTTATTTTTTGTGATCCTTCGCTTTTTTGGAATGGGGATTTCTCGAAGTCCCATTAAATATTCTGCAGTTAGACTTTCTTTTGCACCTTTTAGTTGAGAAAAGGAGCCCTGAAAAACGACTTCTCCACCAAAAACTCCAGCTTTCGGACCAATATCAATAATTTGATCAGCGGCTTTCATTACTTCTTCCTCGTGCTCAACAATTATTACAGTATTTCCTAATAATTTTAACTCTTGGAGTACGCTAATCAGACGAGCTGTATCTTTCGGATGTAAGCCAATTGATGGCTCATCTAAAACATAAATAGAACCAACCAAACTACTCCCTAATGATGTTGCTAAATTTATCCTTTGTGATTCTCCTCCTGAAAGTGAATTTGCAGCACGATTAAGTGTTAAATAACCCAGTCCAACATCTAATAAAAATCTGAGTCGTGACTGAATTTCAGGTAAAATTCGATTTGCAAGTTGCGTTTCGTACTTGTCTAATTTCAAAGAATTGAAAAAATTAAAACATTCATCCAATGGAAGTAAAACACATTCTTGAATTGACACCTTATTTATTTTGACAAATGCAGCATCGCCTCTCAAGCGTGTTCCATGGCATTCGTGGCAGCTTGTTTTTCCGCGGTACCGCGAAAGTAAAACACGGTATTGAATTTTATACGTTTGACTTTCTAAAAATTTAAAAAAGCGCTGTAAACCAGTAAAATATTGATTCCCTTTCCATAATATCTGAATTTGTTCTTCAGTCAAATCATCGATTGGTCTATGGATTGGAAAATCAAATTTCTTAGCGTTTAAAATTAGTTCGTTAAGATATTCCCCCATTGTTTCGCCTCTCCAAGGAGCAATTGCACCCTCAAAAACACTAAGCTTTCGGTTTGGAAAAACCAGTTCCTCATCTATTCCTAGAATTTGCCCGTATCCTTCACAGGTTTTGCAGGCTCCAACAGGATTATTAAAAGCAAAAAAATGCGAACTTGGCTCTTGAAATACTTGTCCGTCTAATTCAAAACGATTGTTAAACCATTTGATTTTATTCGTTTCGGGATCTAAAATCCCACAACTTCCGTTTCCTTCAGCAAAAGCAATAGAAATAGAATCCGTAGCACGCGAAACAGCTCCATCATCTGAGAAATCAGTTTGAATCCGGTCAATAACCAAGAGGGTTTCTGCAGGTATCTTACGCTCTAAATGATCTTCAATTAAGTGAAAAGAATTAGAGTAGTAAATTCTTGTAAAACCTTGTTTATAAATAATTTGAATTATTTTATCTAAACTATTATTTAAAGTAATATTTAAGGGGCAGACAATCGCAATTTTAGTATCTTTCTTTAGCGAATGTAAATATTCCATACAATCTGTAACACTGTGTTTTTTAACAGTATTTCCTGAAATTGGGGAAATTGTTTTTCCAATTCTTGCGTAAAGCAATTTTAGGTAATCGTATATTTCTGTTGTTGTACCAACGGTTGAACGAGGATTACTAGTAATTACCTTTTGTTGAATCGCAATGGAAGGTGAAAGTCCTTTGATGAAGTCAACTTCAGGTTTATTTAATTTCCCTAAAAATTGTCGTGCATAAGAAGACATGCTTTCAATAAAACGGCGTTGACCTTCAGCATAAATAGTATTAAATGCCAAACTAGATTTACCAGAGCCTGAAACTCCTGTTATCACCGTAATTTTTCCGTGAGGTATATTTACTGAAAGATTCTTCAGGTTATGAACTCTTGCTCCCTTAATTTCTATTTCTTGCTTCACCGTACAAATTTAACAAGTGAAAGAGAATGCTGTTCAGAATTAACAAAAGAAATTCATTTTAAATCTCTAAAATAATGAATCCACATTTTATCCTTATTTTTGGTAAAAACATAAGAAGAATGCAAAAAAACAATCGAACTCCAAATCTAATTGAAGCGCTTATTCCGATAATTATTTTAATTGCTTTATTGTCATTGAATGTAATAATTTACAAAGATTCAGCAACTTATGGTCCAAATCAAATTGCCTTAATTATAGGAGCAGTTGTTGCTTCATTAATTGGTTTTAAACTCGGTTACACTTGGGAACAGATTCAAAAAGGAATGGTAAAAAGTATCAATTCAGCCATGTCAGCAATCCTCATTCTATTAATCATTGGGGCTTTAAGCGGCACTTGGATGATATCAGGAATTGTTCCAACAATGATTTATTATGGACTTCAATTGATGCACCCAAGTTATTTTCTTTTGGCTGCCTGCATTATCTGCTGTATTGTTTCATTGGCTACAGGAAGTTCTTGGAGCACTGTTGCTACTGTTGGAGTTGCCTTATTGGCAATTGGTACTGTAATGGGCGTGCCACTTGGAATGTGTGCAGGATCAATTATCTCAGGCGCTTATTTTGGAGATAAAATGTCGCCTTTATCTGACACAACAAATTTAGCACCTGCAATGGCTGGAGGTGATTTATTTACACATATTCGCTACATGATGTATACGACTATTCCAACTTTGATTATCACGTTTATAATTTTCGGAATACTCGGTTTTTATATTAATCCTGGAAACAACCAACAAGGTGTTAATGAATTACTTAAAGCAATGGATTCTAAATTTTATATTTCTCCCATCTTATTTCTTGTTCCTTTAGCAGTTTTTGGTTTAATAGCATTAAAAGTAGATGCCTTGCCCGCTTTATTTGTTGGTGCAGTTTTAGGAGGTGTTGTCGCTTGCTTTGCTCAACCTCAGTTGATAAAAGAAATTTCTGGAACTACTGGTAATTATGCTACAGCAGCTTACAAAGCAGTTTTGCAAGCAATGACTGGTGAAGTTAAGATTCAAACAAATAATGAAAGTATCAGTAAATTATTAAGTACCCGAGGAATGTTTGGTATGCTGAATACAATTTGGTTGGTATTGTGTGCTATGTGTTTCGGTGGCGCGATGGAAGTTTGTGGTTTATTAAAAAAGATAACACAAACGGTTATGCGAAAAGTAGAATCAACGGGAAGTTTAATTGCAACTACTGCTGGAACTTGTGTCTTTTTTAATGCAACAGCATCCGATCAATATTTAGCAATTGTCGTTCCTGGAAGAATGTTTGCAAAAGAGTTTCGGGATCGTGGTTTAAAACCAGAAAATCTAAGTCGCACCTTAGAAGATTCTGGAACTGTAACTTCTGTTCTTTTTCCATGGAATACTTGTGGAGCTGCTCAAGCAAGTGTTTTAGGTGTTGCTACCGGAGCATATTGGATGTATTGCTTTTTTAATTTAATTAGTCCTTTAATGACTGTTTTTTATGCTTATATGAACATTAAAATCAAGCGATTTACACCAGAAGAAATGGAGGAAATGGCGAAAAAAGATGTGATTGAGGAAAATTAAAGTCCAAGATTTAATTCAATTCCAAGGATAAAATTATGGATGATTTTAATATGAATTTCTTGAGCTCGATCAGCAAACTCAGAGTAGGGGGCTCGAATTTCTAAATCTGCAAGTTCTGCTAATTTCCCACCATCTTTTCCAGTAAGTACAAGAGTTTTCATTCCTTTCTTCTTCGCTTCTTCTACTGCTAGAATTACATTTTTTGAAGAACCAGAAGTTGAAATTCCTAGCAAAACATCACCAGACTGCCCTAAAGCTTCGATGTAACGAGAAAAAACAAAGTCGTAACCAAAATCATTAGCAACACAAGAAATATGTGATGGATCGGAAATTGAAACCGCTGCTAAACCTCTACGATTATTGCGAAAGCGCCCACTTAATTCTTCAGCAAAATGCATGGCGTCGCACATTGATCCACCATTTCCACAGCTTATGATTTTATTTCCAGCTTTTAAAGCAGTACACATCATCTCAATTGCAGTCTCAATTTTTTCAAAATTTTCAGTATTTTGAAATTGACTAAGAATGAGTTGTGCCTCTTCAAATTGCTTTTTAATTTCAGATTTTAAGTCCATAGAAATTTATTATTAAGCGAAATTAAACATTTAGTAGCTTGAAATTAATTCTAATCTTTAAAATGTTATTCTATGAGAACAAAATAGTTAAACTATCTGTTTTATTTATATGTATCAATTAAAGCGCAAACAAATTGTAAAAACAGACCTAAAAACCTGTTGGGATTTCTTTTCTTCCCCTCAAAATTTAAAGCGAATTACTCCGCCATACATGGGTTTTAACATAAAATTTGACCTACCAGAAAAAATGTATGAAGGACTTATGATTGAATATTCTGTTAAGCCATTATTAGGAATTCCAATGACCTGGATTACGGAAATAAAAACGGTTAAGGACAATTTATTTTTTGTTGACGAACAGCGAAAAGGCCCTTATAAAATTTGGCATCACGAACACCATTTCAAAGAAGTTGAAGGAGGAATCGAAATGACAGATATTGTTTCTTATGAATTACCATTGGGAATTCTTGGGAAATTTGCTCATGCACTTTTTGTAAAAAAGCAATTAGAAGGAATTTTCAATTTCCGAATAAATATGGTCGATGAAATATTCGCTTAATATTCTTTTTTACATTTAAATCAAATTAATCGTTATTGAATTATTAATTTTGGGGCTATGTCAGAGGAGGTAATAAAAGTTGAGAAATTAGCCAAGAATTTCGGTTCATTTGAAGCAGTTCGCGATGTCTCCTTTACCGTAAATAAAGGCGATGTATTTGGATTTCTCGGTCCAAATGGTGCAGGAAAAAGCACAACAATTCGCTGCTTACTTTCACTTATTAGATTGAATGCTGGAACTATCCAAATGTTTGGTAAAAGTTATGCTACTCATCGCTACGAAATACTTTCAAAAATTGGAAGTATTATTGAAAAACCAGATTTTTACAACTATTTATCAGCTCAAAAGAATTTAGAGATTTTTGCTCGGATTTCAGGGGCTACAGTTTCAACGAAAGAAATTCATGAAATGTTAGAATTTGTTGGCTTAGGCGGCAGAGGCAAAGATAAAACAAAGGGATTTTCTCATGGAATGAAGCAGCGCCTAGGAATCGCTCAAACCTTGTTGCATAAGCCAGAATTAATCATTTTAGATGAACCAACAACTGGATTAGACCCGCAGGGGATTATAGAAATTAGAAATCTTATTTTACGTCTAAAAAACGAGCAAAATAAAACCATTCTACTATCCTCGCATCAACTTTCTGAAATCGAATTGATAGCCAACAGAATGGTAATTATAACAAAAGGTAAATCATTGGTAGAAGGAAATGTGCAAGAATTACTTAATGCACAAGAATTGACAGTTAGATTGGAATTATCTGATGTAAATAAAGCAATTCCTTTAATTCAACAGCATTTTGCAAATGTAGAAATCACACGTATAAACGAAGTTGAAATTTCACTGAGCATAGAAAAACAACAAGTTCCTCACCTTAATAAAATGTTAGGTGATAACAACATTCTTGTTTATGCTTTAGAGCCAAAACGAAAATTAGAAGATTTTTTCATGAAAATAGTTCAGTCTTAAAATGTTACTTAAAAATATCTACAACGAATTTATTAAGATTCTTGCAAAACCAAGAAGTTACATAGGTATTGGTGCATTAACATTGTTGATTTGTATTATTTTATTTGCAATGAAAGCTGATGGTTCTTCTTTTATATCCTTCGTAACATCTTCTTTTGAACAAACACTTTCATTTAATGGTACTATTTT
>RFSL01000036.1 GCA_009923965.1 Flavobacteriia bacterium
TTTTATTGGTTAAGTATTCTATCACTTGCAGCGCAATCTGTTCCAGATGCTGCAGAAAACACAAACACATGGATTCTGTTATTTATTTCTATACTTCTTGGAACCTATTTTTGTTTTGATATTTTAAAGATTTTTACCGCAAAAAGACTTCGATCTCTTGTAAATCAAAATTTATTAAATGCTCTAAATATTCTTATTGGGCTCATTTTTTTGCTCACCGGGATTTTCCAAATCATAAAAAATTTCCAAATCATACTTGCTAAGTAAGACCTTTAATTGTATTTCGCTTATGCTGAAAATTATATTTTGTTTTGTTTTAATCTTAATTTTTAACATTTCTTTTTCTCAGAAGGTTGAAAAGGAGAATTTAACCCAAAAAATAAAATTGTTTTGGGATCAAGGGAACAAAAAATTACAAGCTACAGGATCTTATTATACAAATGATCGCCGAGGAAATACGACTGAAAAGCATGGAAAATGGCTATTTTATTCTTACGATGGTATTTTAGAAGAAGAAAGAAACTATTACCGGAATAGAATTCATGGCTTACAAACAATTTATTTTCCTACTAAAAAAATAAAGCAGCAAACTTACTTCACCTTCAACGTTCCTGACAGCTCTTTTAAGGAATGGAATGAAGAAGGGCAACTCATTATTTCAGGAAATTATGATCTTGGAAGTCCAGATGGCATTTGGGAATATTACTATGATAACGGGCAAAAAAAATCAGTTGAAGAAGTGATAAATGATACAGTTTATCTCAGGGTATTTTTTGAAAATGACTCATTGCACACTCAAACTATTAAAGATGGAAATGGATATATTACATCTTTTTATTCTAATGGTGTAACAAAAGAATTATACACCTTTAAAAATGGACTGAAAACTGGTTTGTTTGAAGAAAGAACAGCAAATGGGATGCTTTCAATTAGTGGGTCTTTTAAGGCTGGAAAAAAAGATAGTATTTGGGAATTTTTCAGTTTTTTAGGGAATCTTGAAAAAAAGATTGCGTATAAAAATGATTCTCTTGATGGTGAATACCTCGTTTATTATGAAGATCAAACTATTAATACGAAAGGGAATTATAAAAATGGCTCAAAA
This sequence comes from Flavobacteriia bacterium, assembly GCA_009923965.1. GTDB lineage: Bacteria > Bacteroidota > Bacteroidia > Flavobacteriales_D > Crocinitomicaceae > UBA952. Next base: position 1,103 of record RFSL01000036.1, read on the forward strand.
ACTAGTGAATGGGCATGGAATTTCTCAAATGGAAAAAGCGAAATGATTGGATACTTTGAAAATGATTTACAACAAGGTAAATGGATTTATTATTTTCCAACGGGTGAAGTTTCTTACACTGCTAGTTTTGATCGTAATAAAAAAGTAGGGGAATGGATTTTTTATTTCAAAGATGGGAAAGAGGAACGAAAAGGCTCATATATAAATGACCTAAAACATGGGCTATGGGAAACGTGGTATGAAGATGGAACTCCTCTTATGACAGGGTCATACGTGAATGGAAAAGAAGAAGGAGAATGGTTTAATTTTTGGGAAAATGGGGTTTTAAAAAATAAATCTTCATTTAAACAGGGTGAGTTAAATGGCGACTGGTATTCTTACACGCCAGATAAAACGCTTGTTAAAAAAGGTTCGTACAAACGAGGGTTAAAAAATGGAATGTGGTATGATTATTATAATAATGGTCGATTAAAAGAAATCACAAACTATAAAATCTTTACGCGTAAAAATAGCGTAAACTCAATTTCTGTTTTTGGGATGAAGGAAACATTAAGTGAATTAGATGGAAAATATCAAGCATTTTCTCAGATTGATTTTCAGCAAAAGTCTAAAGGCAGCTTTAAAAAAGGCTTAAAGAATGGAACCTGGCATGATTATTATCCCGGTGGAGTTGTCCCAACTATCATTTCAAATTATAAAAATGGGGTGCTGCATGGTGTTTTCCAGCAATTAGGAAGAAGAGGCGAACTTATTTATGAGATAAATTATAAGAATGGATTAAAAGATGGATGGTTCATTGCATTTGATGCAAATGGGCAAGAGAAAATAAGGAAAATGTTTCAAAAAGGAGTAGAACTTCAAAGAAAGCAAAGTGGAGATCTTTTTTCGCCGTAAGCTAGGAGAAACTTTCAATAAATAAGGTTAATTCAACAAAGTCATCTACAGATAATTGTTCTGGACGCTCATTCGTAAATTTCTCAGGAAGCTCATTTCCTTTTAAAAGTTGTTTAATGGAATTCCGCAGGGTTTTTCTACGTTGATTGAAAGCCATTTTCACCACTTGAAAAAAGAGTCTTTCATTACAATCTAATTCCTTTCTCTCATTTCTTGTACAGCGAATAACACCTGATTTTACTTTTGGCGGTGGAATAAAAACATGTTCGTCTACCGTAAAACAATAATGGATATCGTAAAAGGCTTGCAAAAACACACTGATAATTCCATATTCTTTTGTTCCTGGTTTTTCTGCAATTCGAATAGCCACCTCTTTTTGAAACATTCCCATTATCTCTGGAATTTGATTGCGGTATTCCAAACATCTAAATAGTATCTGTGAAGAAATATTATAGGGAAAATTTCCTACTACGCAAAAAGGTTCTGTACCCATAACTTCTTGAAGGTTCATTTTTAAAAAATCCCCCCAAATAATTCGTTCACGATACGCTGGGTATTTATTGCGCAAAAAATTAATGGATTCAGAATCGACTTCCAATAACCATAAATTTAAAGATTTATCAGTCATTAAGAATTCTGTTAAAGCTCCCATTCCAGGTCCAACCTCAACTACATTTTTGCAATTATGGTGATTTGTTAACTGCTGTGCTATTTTTTCGCAGGTTCCTTTATCCTTTAAGAAATGTTGCCCAAGATGCTTTTTTGGTCTTACAAACATATTATTTAAACTCTTCAATTACGGTTAATAAAGTTCTAAAAGCTGCAAAATATCCTTGGAATTTTTCTGAGTGTTCTTTTTGTAATAATGGAGCGTGCTGCTTGCTATATGTTTCCATTAATTCTTCTGAGGAACAAAGATACATTACTGAAAAAGTAATTCCATCTGCTTCTTCAGCTTGTATTTTAGAGATTTTACCCTCTATAAAACATGATGTAGCCATAACATCAGGGATGTGCTTTGTTCGCATCCAACTCAACCATTCTTCTGCTTTTGATGGGTCTACGCTTACCGTTACATTATATAGAATCATGCTGACAAAGGTAGAGATTATTCAAGATTAAACTAAAGATAAATTCTTATCAACTAGTAAACTAACTTAAATCAGTTTAAAACTAATTTATTCATCTAAAGCGTAATTATAAAAAAAAAACTAAATTTGAATATTAACTCTAAATTCAAAATCATGAAACTACTATTACTCTCTTTAACTTTTGCAGTATTTATAGCAAATAATCTAGGTGCTCAGTCATGTACACCAGGATCAAATTTTGCTGATTCTACTTATGGTGTTTGGCCAAGTCCAGCTACAAATTTCCCCGCAGCATTAGTAAGTGTTCCTTATACAACAGATATTAATTTTAAGGTTCCCTCAACTATTACAGCTGATATCGTAGCAGTAATTCCCGAAGCAGCTCTTTTTCTAGGCAGCACTATTCAATCTTTTAAAATAACAAACGTAACAGGTTTACCTGCTGGTTTTCTATATGCTTGTAATATATCATCTTGTCAGTACAATGGTGGATCAAATGGTTGTGCTAACATTTATGGTACAACATTAGCCCCTGCTGGGTCCTATCCAGTAGCCCTTGAATTAGATGTGACAGTTTTGGTTTCTTTATTTCCAGGTTTGCCTCCAAGTCCAGTTACTCAATCAACAGCTTTTGATGGCTACACGATTGAACTTGGAAATGCTGGCACAATTGAGCAAATAATTGCACCGATAACGGTTTCACCAAATCCTGCAAACAATGAAATTAAAATTGAAGGGATTACGGCATCTATGAAAGCAAACCAAATTTCAATTCTAAATATTGAAGGAAAAGTTGTTGCCGAAAGAGAAATTAAAGATGTATTAAATACAACATTTGATTTATCAGCTGTAAAAGCGGGAATCTATTTTGTAAATGTTAGCCATGCAAGTGGCAACAAAACTGTTAAATTTATAAAGCAATAAGTATAAATTTTAGCTAAAATTTTAAAGGGGAGTGCGCTCCCCTTTTTTTATTTATAAAAATTCATTTCGTCAATGTATTTATATACTGGTTCAGTTAATAAATAACGTACATCTTTTTTATCTTTTATTGCTTGGCGAATAAAGCTAGAGGAAACTTTCATGACAGGGGCATCTTCACAAAAAATGACATTTGTATGGGATTTGTAATCATTAATTAAGGCTGCACTCATTGAAACTACTTCCTGTTCTTCCTGAATTGTAAGTACGCGTGGATAAACATAGATTTTATGTTTTCGAAGTATTACTTCGTGATTGTACCATTTATGAAAAGTTCTGAGATTATCTTCTCCCATTATAATTGAAAACTCATTTGCAGGATAGTTCTCTATTAAATGTGTGATGGTCGTAATGGTAAAACTCGGTTTGGGCAAATGAAATTCTATGTCGCTGGCTTTTAATTGTCGATTTTCTTCTATCGCTGCTCGGACAATTCCAAGGCGGTGGAAATCCGGAAGGAGCGTTGCTTTGTCTTTCAGTGGATTTTGAGGGGTAACGACCAACCAAACCTGATCCAAATCAGTATAATCTGCCATATAATTTGCAATCACTAAATGACCGACATGAATGGGATTAAAAGTCCCGAAATACAGTCCAATTTTCATCGTGACAGAAATTTTAATACCTGCTCATGCGCGGTAGCAATCGCTAATTCTAATTGATCATTTTCAATTACACAATCAAACTCTTCTGCTCTTAATACTTCTTCTTTTGCCTTCTTAATTCTAATCTGAAGGTTGCCTTCTGACTCCGTATTCCTTTTTCGTAAGCGGTCTTCCAAAACATCTTGATTTGGTGGCTTTATAAAAATTGCAAGTGCATTGGTCTTAAAAATCTCTTTTAAATGCAAGCCGCCAATAACATCCACATCAAATACAACTGTTTTTCCAGAATCCCAAATACGTGATAATTCACTTTTTAGGGTTCCATAATAGTTACTCGAGTAAACCTCTTCCCATTCAACAAATTCATTTTGCAGAATCTTCGCTTGAAATCCTTCTACGCTAATAAAATGGTAATCTACGCCATCTTTTTCTTTCCCTCTCGGGGCCCTGCTGCATGCAGAAATCGAAAAGGACAGGTAATCAATTTCAGCTAAAAGTGCACGCACAATTGTAGTTTTCCCTGCTCCAGATGGCGCCGAAAAAATAATGCATTTTCCTTCTTTCACTTCCTGTGTCATTATTTATAAAGTATTCAGAACTTGTTCTTTAATTTTCTCTAGATTATCTTTCATTTCAACAACTAATCTTTGCATGTCTCCATGATTGCTTTTGCTTCCCAAGGTATTAATTTCACGCCCCAATTCCTGCGCTATAAAACCTAACTTTTTTCCGGAAAATGGAGAATTCATTGTTTCAATAAAGTAATCTAAGTGATTTGTCAAGCGCATTTTTTCTTCAGAAACATCGAGCTTCTCTAAATAAAAAATCATCTCTTGCTCCAAGCGATTTTGATCAAGGCCTGGATGCTCTAATTCTTTTAATCCTTTAAGAATTCTTTCTTTAATTTGTAGAATTCGGATATCTTCAAAAGCTTCGATTTGAGATAATAACGAACGAATTTCACCAATTCTTAATTCAAACTCCTTTTTTAGAGCAGCTCCTTCTTGAGCGCGAAAATCATTTAACTTTCCACAGGTTTCATTTACTAAATTTAAAATCCATTTTTTTTCTTCCTCCGTCAATTCTGCAGTCTGAGTATTTAATACTTCAGGCATGCGCAAAACAATTGATAAATAATCTTGCGGGGCCTCTCCCCAAGACTCATTTAATTTTTTTATTGCAGAATAGTATTTTGTAGCTACTTCATTATTTATAATGTTGTTGTGACTTTCATTTGTGCTTTCTATGAAAATTCCAATATCAACTTTTCCGCGGTCTAAGTTTTCGGATAGCATTTTTCGGATATCAGTTTCTAAATCTTTGTAAGAAGATGCTATTTTAAGCGATAAATCCAAGCCCTTACTATTTAAAGAGCGGATTTCAACGGAAATCTTTTTCGATTCAAAAACTCCGTTTGATTTCCCGAAGCCGGTCATTGATAACAACATAGTAGATTTTTATGTAAAAGTAGGTAAATGTAATCTATCACTCAAAAAGTAAATCGGCATCTATACCTTCATTTTGTTCTTTAATGAATAAAGCAATTTCACTTACAAAGTGATTTTTTTGAGTTTCACCTTCATTTCGATTATCTAAATAATCCTTTAAATAGAGTTGAGATTCTAAAAGTTGATGTTCCTCAAAAGGGCCAGGCATATTCTCAATAATTGTTAAACAATCCAAGGCTTGCATAAAATCTCCATGAACAGCTATTGAAACAAAATCTGCTAAATGCGCACTAAAATCGAGCTTGCTATTCCATATAATTGTCAAGAATTCCTGACGAAAAGAGGGGTTCAATTCTTCCTCAATCAAACGAACAATTTCTGCTGCTGCGTCCTGCTTTTGTATATTGGAGATAAATTCTAAAATCTTTTTTTTGACTTCTGTATTTCTTTGCTTACGATATATCTCAAATAATTCAGGAATAATTGCTAATCTACCATCAATTTCAAGCAATTTTAATGCGCTCAAAGCAAGATCTTGCTTATCAGAATTTAAATCACCTAAGATTTTTGTTTGTTTAATAGTAGCCGGTTTTTCAGCCATATCTCAATATTTAGTGGGTCAAAGGTAAGAAAACATAATCGTTTTAGAAAAATAGGAGGGATTATACCTGGAAAGAAAAATAAGAAATTTGATTTTATGAAAGTTTGAATGTTTAAAAGTATCACCACTTAGCAGTATTTAATACCAGTTTCTTAAAGAATTTTGTAAAAAAATATTCGTTATGAAAAATTCATTCTCAATACTACAATTTTTTATTGTCCTTCTTCTAATTTCAGCTTGTGTGCCAGCAAAAAAATACAAGGACTTGTTAGAACGTGAAAAAGTATGTTCTGAAGAATTAGCGAAATTCAAAAAAAGTAGCGGAGAATATGAGTCATTATCAAAAGACTTACAAACAAAATTTGCAAATGCAAGTAGGGATTTATCAAAGCTGATTCAAGACACAACGGCTTTAGGAAGTAAGTATCGTTTATTACAAAGAGATTATGGTATAATTGACGGCGAGTATAAATCCCTGCAAAAATCTTTTGATAAATTAAAAAATCTGAGCGCTAAAGAAACTGCTGAATTACAAAATCAATTAGAAGCAAAAAATAATGAACTTCAGATTAAAGAGGATGCTTTATTGAAATTAGATCAGGAATTAAAAGAAAAACAACGCTTACTAATCGAACGTGAAAAACGTGTAAATGAACTTGAAGAGGCGATTCGTAAAAAAGATTCTGCAGTTCAATTGCTAAAAGCAAAAGTAGCCAATGCTCTAAGAGGTTTTGAAAATCAAGGCTTATCAGTAGTTCAAAAAAACGGTAAAATTTATGTTAGTTTAGAAGCAAAATTACTTTTTAAATCAGGAAGTACATTTGTTGAGGAAGAAGGGGTTAGAGCTTTAGTTGAATTAGGAAAGGCTTTGGAATCTGAAAAAGACCTCGAAATAATTGTAGAAGGACATACAGATACAGACAAATTAAGTAGTAGTGTATCTCCAAAGAATAACTGGGAACTATCTGTTTTAAGAGCAACATCTGTAGTTCAAATTTTATTAAATAACTCAAGCATGACGCCAGCACAAATTATGGCAGGTGGACGAGGAGAGTTTTTACCGATTGAGGAGTTTGACAAATCAAAAAACAGACGAATTGAAGTAATTATTTCCCCGAATTTAAATGAGTTATTCGAAATTATTTCTAACGATTAATTACCTGATTAAATTAACGTGCCCACTTATTGTTTCTTGCTGGCCTTTGATTGTTACATAATTAATGCGCCAAGAGTA
>RFSL01000037.1 GCA_009923965.1 Flavobacteriia bacterium
TAACCTATCACCACCCCAAGCACGAAATTCCAAAGAATTATTTTGTTTTTTTAATTCTGAAATTAAATTTGCTGCATGCAAATCACCAGAAGCTTCTCCAGAAATTATGTATATTTTCTTCAACTAAACTTAAATTACAAAAACAAATTTACATATATCATAAACGGGATAAAACACAGCATACCTAATATAATCCCTCTCGTATATTCGTATTTTTCGCGGTTTAAGAACAGATAAAACCAAAGTAAATTCGAAATTAATCCCAAAGAAAGATATTTACTTGTATACTTTGGATCTGACCAAGCTATGTCCCAATAGGAAGAAAAAGTAGCATATTGGGATTGAGACAAAACAAACAAAATGATAGGCATGAATACAAAAGGTGAACTAATTCCAATTAGTAATCCCAGAGTAATTTTTTGTGTCCACTTAATCTTCATAATTTCCATTTTTTAAAATCGTTCATAAGATTATATGCTGTTAAATCGAATTGCGTAGGAACAATGCTCACAAAACCCTCTTTCATTGCTTGCAAATCTGTATTTTCGCGTTGATCAACATCAGAAAATTCTCCTGTTAACCAATAATAATTTTTTCCAAACTGATCTTCTCTCTTTAAAAAGCTATCTGCCCAAAATGCATGTGCCTGTTGTGTAATCTTTATTCCTTTTATCGCCTCTTTTTTCAAATTAGGCACATTTACATTGAGACAAACATGTTTTGGGAATTCATTTTTAAAAGCTTCAGAAATAATCTTCTCTGAAAAATATTGAGTGGCTCCAAAATCGGCTTCTGCATTGTAATCAGCTAGCGAAAATCCAATAGATGGAATTCCCTCCATCGCGCCCTCTATTGCAGCAGACATCGTACCGGAATAAAGAACATTTGTTGAGGTATTTTCACCGTGATTGATTCCAGATAAAATTAAATCAGGTTTACCCTTAAATAATTCATAAATCGCAAGCTTTACACAATCAACTGGGGTTCCGGAACAAGCATAAGCTTCAATTGATCCAAACAAATAATTTTTTTGTAAACGCAGAGGATGACCGATAGTAATCGCATGCCCCATTCCAGACTGTGGTTTATCGGGAGCAACTACCACTACCCTTCCAAATTGAGCTGCGACTTCTACAAGCGAATGAATTCCTTTCGCAGAAACACTGTCGTCATTTGTTACTAAAATTAATTTTTCTGAATTCATGTCTGATCTTATCAATTTGTAAAAATAAAGAAATATGGAAGAAGAATTGTTTACCTTTGAAATGAAATATGAACAATTTTAAACTCATAAGCGAAGACCAAAAACTTGCATTTTGCAGTGTTGCAATCTCACCTATCAGATCGGAAAAAACGGATGTATCCGAGATAAGTTCTCAGCTACTATTTGGTGAACCCATTGAAATTCTTGAATTTGGAAATCCCTGGATAAAAATTAGAAGTCTATTGGATGGCTATGAAGGATATATCGACATAAAACAAGCGCTTGCTTTTTCAAATAAAGAATTAAAAACGTGGCTGGATAATTCCACGAATCAAGATCTTAAATTCCAAACTATACAAAGTCCTTGGGGTCCAATGCTACTCTCTAGAGGAAGTTTGGTTGGTCTTAGCGAACAATTTCAGATTGGCAGCTTTCATTTTCAACAACAAAGTGCTCCATCTACTCCAAATAATTCAATTTTTCATTATGCGAATGAATACCTTAACACACCGTATCTCTGGGGTGGTAAAAGTATGTTTGGAATTGACTGCTCTGGTTTTACGCAACTTGTTTTTAGACACTTTGGTTTTAATTTACCGCGCAATGCATCGCAGCAGATAACATGTGGTTCATCTATCGAATTTGAACAAATAGCAAGCGGAGACTTAGCATTTTTTACAAATACCGATCGCAAAGTTATTCATGTGGGTATAATTGGTTCAAACAATGAAATTATTCATGCTTCAGGAAGAGTTAGAATAGATATTTTAAAAAAGAATGGCATTTGGAACAATGATCTCAGTATCCAAACACATATTTTATGTGATGTTAAACGAATATTTTAGAGCTCTACACTTTTAAAATTTCATTTTTTTTCTCAATTAAATCAATAGTTTTTTACATATTTGCAGTCGAAATTGTTTCTTTGTAAGACTCTGAAACAACAAGTAATTTTTATTTTTATTTCACCCAAAATATTCGCAAAATATGCAAGACGAACAAATCTTTAAGCTCATCCAAGAAGAGAATGATCGACAACTAAATGGAATTGAATTAATTGCTTCCGAAAATTTTGTAAGCGAACAAGTTATGCGCGCTATGGGAAGTGTTTTAACCAATAAATATGCTGAGGGACTTCCCGGAAAAAGATATTATGGCGGTTGCGAAATTGTCGATCAAGTAGAGCAAATAGCAATTGATCGTTTGTGTGAATTATTTGGCGCGACTTGGGCGAATGTTCAACCTCATTCTGGTGCTCAAGCAAACGCAGCTGTTTTTTTAGCGTGCTTAAATCCAGGCGATAAAATCTTAGGATTTGATTTATCTCACGGCGGACATTTAACACATGGTTCACCCGTGAACTTCTCAGGAAAATTATACAAACCATTTTTTTACGGAGTAAATAAAGAAACTGGGCGCATCGATTACGATATAATGGAGGAAACAGCACTTCGTGAGCGTCCAAAAATGATTATCTGTGGCGCATCTGCATATTCTAGAGATTGGGATTATGCACGAATAAGAAAAGTTGCAGATGAAATTGGCGCGCTTGTTTTAGCTGATATTTCTCATCCTGCAGGATTGATTGCTACAAAACTCTTAAACGACCCCTTAGATCATTGTCATATCATTACGAGTACTACGCACAAAACGCTTCGTGGTCCTCGTGGAGGAATTATTATGATGCGTCATAATTTTGATAATCCTTTTGGTTTATTGTGGAATAATGGTAATCCGAAATCAATGGCGGCCTTACTAGACGCTGCTGTTTTTCCGGGAACTCAAGGTGGACCTCTCGAGCATGTTATTGCTTCAAAAGCTGTAGCATTCGGTGAAGCATTAACACCTGGATATAAAACCTACATGCAACAAACGCAAAAGAATGCAAGCGTTATGGCGAGTGAATTTATGAAATTGGGTTATAATATCGTTTCTGGTGGTACTAATAATCACAGCATGTTAATTGACCTTAGATCCAAAGGTATAAGTGGGAAAGATGCTGAAAACTCCTTGGTTTTAGCGGATATCACTGTTAATAAAAACATGGTGCCTTTTGATACAGAGTCGCCATTTGTAACTTCAGGAATTCGCGTTGGAACACCTGCAATTACCTCAAGAGGTGTTAAGGAAGCTGAAATCCCTAAAATTGTTGAACTAATTGATCGTGCATTGATGAACAGAGAGCAAGCCTCAGAAATTAGTGCACTTCGAAAAGAAGTAAAGGAACTAATGGGAAGTCGCCCACTTTTTACATGGGAATAGATGCGCTTTAAATCAAAAGTTGATTGGTTTTACAAGTCAATAATCCTTTTTTTACTTGCAGTTTTTATAGTTGGTGAAGTCTCAATTTATCAGAATAAAAATACTTTTGAAGCAATAATTTTCGGACTTATTTTTCTTTTAATTATTAGCTTTTTAATAGCGGCTATCTTCACAACTCATTTTACTTTTGAAAGTGATCACCTACTCTGTAAATATTCTTTTTGGAAGCATAAAATTCCATTTGCAACTATCAAAAAAATTGAACGCCAAGAAAGTGTTCTTTATGGAGGTTGGAAAATGTCAACTGCTATAAAAGGGCTTATTATTACCTACAACAGCTACGATGAATTGCTTATATCCCCTGAAAATGAAGAAGAATTTATTTTAATGCTCAATTCAAAGTTACGACAGAAGAAAGTTTGATTTTTCACTACTTATGAACAATAAATAGCTATTTAAAAAGAGAAATCGCTTAAAAAACTCCAAATAATAGTAAGTATTTACTAATTTCACGGCAGAATACTATTGAAGCATGAAAATTTCATACAACTGGCTTAAAAACTATATTTCTACGGATAAAACACCCGAAGAAATTGGTCGTATTTTAACAGATACTGGACTTGAAGTTGAAAGTATTGAAAAGTTAGAAGCCGTAAAAGGCGGATTAGAAGGAGTAATAATTGGGCAAGTTGTTTCGTGTGAGCAACATCCAGACGCAGATAAATTAAAATTAACAGTCGTTGATATTGGCAGTGAGAAATTGCAAATAGTCTGCGGTGCTTCAAATGTAGGAAAAGGACAAAAAGTTGTTGTGGCAACTGTTGGCTGTACACTCTACCCCAATCCAGATGAACCTTTTAAAATTAAAGCAGCAAAAATTAGAGGGGTCGATTCCTTTGGAATGATTTGCGCGGAAGATGAACTTGGACTTGGAAATTCACACTCCGGAATAATGGTTTTACCAAATGACGTAGCAATCGGCACAAAAGCAGCAAAATATTTTGATCTTGAAGATGATTATATTTTTGAAATTGGACTAACTCCCAATCGAGCAGACGCAATGGGACATATTGGTGTTGCTCGAGATTTAATGGCTTATTTAAACTTTCATGAGCAGAAAAAACTCAAAATTGAGTGGCCTGAAGTAAAGGAATTAAAAACTCCATCTGAAAGTCATAAAATAGCAATTGAAATTGAAGAAAAAACACTTTGTAGTGCATACTGTGGTATTTCTCTTTCAGATATTAAAATTGCTCCTTCACCAGAATGGTTGCAGAAAAAACTGCGTGCTATTGGATTAAATCCTATCAACAATGTTGTGGACGCCACAAACTTTGTGATGCGGGAATTAGGGACGCCTATTCACGCTTTCGACACTGCGTTTTTAAATGGGAGAATAAGTGTTAAAAAAGCAGCAAAAGACCAGAATTTTAAAACCTTAGACTGCATCGAACGAAAATTATCTGGTGAAGAGTTAATGATTTCCAATGGAAAAGATAATTTATGTATTGCAGGAGTTTTAGGTGGTGTTTTTTCAAGTGTTAGTGAAGAAACAACAAGTATTTTTCTAGAATCTGCCGTTTTTGATGCTGTTTCGGTTCGTAAAACTGCCCGAGCACATTCATTAAATACCGATGCAAGTTTCAGGTTTGAAAGAGGTGTTGATCCTGAATTAACACTTTATGCTTTGAGAAGAACAGCTGGGATTATTAAAGAAATTGCTGGAGGAGAAATTGCAATGAATGAATTTTCTTGGAATTCTGGAGCTTATAAATCTAAGGAAATCAGTATTGATTTAAGTAGAATTAACAGTTTAATTGGTTTTGAAATTCCCAAAAAAAGTCACTTGAAAATTTTAAAAGATTTAGATTTTACAATTCTGAAGGACAATGAAAACCTAATAGAAATAAGTATTCCAGGATACCGAATTGATGTAACACGAGAAGCAGATGTTACGGAAGAAATTCTTCGGATTTTTGGTTTTAATCAAATTCCAATTCCAGAAAAATGGAATTTAGCACTGAGTAATGAAGCACAAAATAAAACCGATAAAATTCAAGGAGCAATTTCTGAAACCTTAGTTTCAAAGGGTTTTAACGAAGTAATGAATAATTCATTAACGAAAAGTTCCTACATTGAGAAATTCGGAGGTGAAAGCTTTAAAGCGGAACACAACGTTACAATGCTGAATCCCTTGAGTCAAGATTTAAATGTTATGCGTCAAACTTTGCTGTTTGGAGTTCTTGAAAATATGCAACGCAATCAGAATCGGCAAAATCCAAACTTAAAATTCTTTGAATTTGGAAAGACCTATTTTAAATTCCCTGCAGAGTACAAAGAGAAACAAGAGCTGATTCTCTGCATTACGGGCGAAAAATACAGCGAACGCTGGAATAGCGACAAAGCTCTGGTTTCTTATTTTACCTTAAAAGGTCTTGTGTCAGCTTTGTTTGATCGACTTGGTTTAACTCCACATTTACAAGAAAAAGAACTTCAGAACGACCTATTTAGTCAAGGACAAGAACTAGATTTATTTAAAAAAGCGATTTGTCAAATAGGTTTTGTTAAAGATGAAATTTTAAGCCATTTTGATATTAAAAACCCTGTTTTTTGTGCTGTAATCAATTGGGATTTAGTACTTCAAAACCTACAAACTGTCAAAACTCAGTTCAAGGAACTTCCCAAGACATTTTCTGTAAGAAGAGATTTTTCCCTTTTATTAAATAAAAATATACAGTTCAAAGAATTGGAAAAGATTGCCAAACTTTCTAATAAAAATATACTAAAATCGGTTGGACTTTTTGATGTCTACGAAGGAGATAAAATTGAGGAAGTGAAAAAATCGTATGCTTTATCCTTTACATTTCAAGACGATGAAAAAACCCTAACGGATGAAGAAATCGATAAAGTAATGTCAACAATCAAAGATGATTTTGAAAAGAACTTGGGTGCAGTTTTAAGAAGCTAAGCACTTAGCAAATCAATAACCCAGAATCCGCAAGTAATCTGCCGCTGTTTGTTCTTCGCTAAAAACTTCAGTTTGGATTTTTCCTGTTTCATCTCGTTTGATTAAGATGTGCTTTGGCTCTGGAATTAAACAATGTTTTAGTCCTCCAAATCCTCCGAGCGTTTCTTGATAAGCTCCAGTATTAAAGAACCCAATAAATAATTGATGATTCTTGTTAAACTTTGGTAAGTAGATCGCATTAGAATGCTGTTCAGAATTATAGTAATCATCACTATCGCAGGTCAAACCACCAAGTAAAACACGCTCGTAATCTTCGTTCCAGCGATTAATTGGCAGCATAATAAAGCGTTGATTTATTGCCCAAGTATCCGGTAAATTTGTCATGAATGAGCTGTCAATCATGTTCCATTTTTCTCTGTCATTTTGTTGCTTTTGGTGCAAAATACTAAACAGTGCACCCCCACTTTCTCCAACTGTAAAAGAACCAAATTCTGTAAAAATATCAGGTTCAGGAATATCATTATCCGTGCAAACACGTTTTACCTGCGTAAGAATTTCGCGCACCATGTAGGCATAATCGAAATCAAAGGCCAAGGATTTTTTAATTGGGAACCCACCGCCAATGTTTAAGGAATCCAATTCGGGACACATTTTCTTGAGATCACTATAAATACGAAGGCATTTTGTAAGTTCATTCCAATAATATGCTGTATCGTTTATTCCAGTATTAATAAAGAAATGCAGCATTTTTACTCGCACTCTTGGATTTTCCTTTAGAATTTTCTGATAAAAAGGCACAATTTCACGGTAACGAATTCCGAGTCGCGAAGTATAAAATTCAAATTTTGGCTCTTCTTCTGCCGCAATTCTAATTCCGATGTTTAACTCCTTTGTCGTAGAGTCGATTAAGCGTTGTAACTCATCTGTATTATCAACAACAGGAATAATCTTTAGATTGTCTTCTTCAATTAATTGAACAACATTTTTAAGATATGCCGCGGGTTTGTAGCCATTACAAATGACATATTTCCCCTTTTCTAGTTTCCCTGAATTATATAAATTCTTAACAATATCAATATCAAAAGAAGATGACGTTTCAATGTGTACATCGTTCTTTAATACTTCATCTAAAACGAAAGAAAAATGACTACTTTTTGTACAATAGGAATAATAGTAATTTCCAGAATAACCCAAGTTATTGATTGCTTCACGAAACCAACCCTTGGCACGCTGAATATTATTTGAAATTTGCGGTAAATAATTAAATTTTAATGGCGTTCCATATTCGTTAATTAAACGCATCAGATCAATTCCATGAAAGAAAAGTCGGTCTTCCCGTAAATTAAATTCATTTTGAGGGAAATCAAAAGTTTGGTCAATTAAATCAATGTATTTTGTTCTCATGTGCGTTGTGCGAGTTTTGCGCCTATTTTTAATAAATTTACTTTAATCGATTTCTTATTTATTTTTTAGTATTTGAGCT
>RFSL01000038.1 GCA_009923965.1 Flavobacteriia bacterium
CTAATTCAATAACATTCAGATAGATCTCAAATATACGACGTTTGTCCATCACCATTTCCAGCATGAAGGTAATCGCCATTTCCTCAGCTTTACGCAAATAACTGCGCTGTCCTGAAAGAAATAAGTTTTTAGCGAGTTGTTGAGTGATGGTTGAACCACCGGAAACTACTTTGCCCTTCTTAGCATTTTTTTCGTAGGCTTTTTGTAGAGCTTCCCAGTCCACACCATCATGCTCAGCAAAGTTAGCATCTTCAGCCGCAATGATGGCGCGCTTAAGATGAACCGAAATTCGGTTGTAAGGCACCCAAGTGTGCTGCAATTTTGCCTTCGGATTTTTTTCTTGGAGCTTTTCCAATTGCGTTCGCATAAACGCTGTGGACGTAGGATTGTGATTCACCCACCAATAAATATGAAGCAGATACCAAGCCTGAATCAACAGCAGCAGCGCCAATGGCAACGCCACCAGCCAGAGCATAATCTTGCGCCGCAATTTCATAGCTGAGATCTAAGCCACTGATAAACCGAAGCGGTCTCGGGACGCACACCGCGCCAAACAAAAAATGATTCGGCTGCCTGCTCGACTAACATGCCCAAGCCGTCGCGAGTCATCGCTCCGTGAGAAGCCGCGAGTTGCATAAACAAGGTGGGATGAGACGAATACATCATGTCGTATACAAAACTTTGCGATGCAAATATCGACGCAGGCACGGAAGGAAGTTCAGACGCCAAACTCGCTGATGTAGCATTGATTATCAAATCAAAAAGGGCGACTGTCTGACTGTTCTTGAAAAAATTGAGGACGGAAAATTTGATCTCATTTTAACCTCGCCACCATATAACGTTGGTAAATCATACGAGACAAAGACGAGCATTGAAAAATATTTAGAAACTCAGGAGGAAATCATCTGCGAACTTGTTCGGACTCTTTCCGACAAAGGAAACATTTGCTGGCAGGTAGGCAACTACGTGGATAAAGGAGAAATTTTTCCTCTCGACATTTACTATTATCAAATATTTAAAAAATACGGACTAAAACTTCGTAATCGAATTATCTGGCACTTCGGACACGGACTTCACGCAAGTAATCGTTTTAGTGGGCGATATGAAACTTTGTTATGGTTTAGCAAGACAGATGACTATATTTTTAATCTCGATAATGTTAGAGTTCCTTCAAAGTATCCAGGCAAACTTCATTTTAAAGGACCGAAAAAAGGATTGCCTTCCGGCAATCCGCTTGGGAAAAACCCAAGCGATATTTGGGAAATTATTCAACAAGACTGGGAAAATGGAATGTGGAATATTCCTAATGTAAAATCAAATCATCCAGAAAAAACAAATCATCCTTGCCAATTTCCAATAGAACTTGTCGAGCGTTGTGTTCTTGCATTGACAGAAGAAAATAGTTGGGTTCTCGACCCTTTTTCTGGTGTTGGTTCAACAGTTCTTGGAGCAATAAAAAATAATCGTAACGCGATGGGAATAGAAAAAGAAGAAGAATATTGTAAAATCGCCAAACAAAGAATTAAAGATTATAATGAAGGGAATTTAAAATTCAGACCAATAAATAAACCAATTCATAAGCCGACAGGAAAAGATAAAATTTCTCAAATTCCAAAAGAATGGTTGGAATTAGATCATTTTAACGGCAATGAAAAATCTAACGGATTAAACGGAAAACATTAATGAAAATAGCACAAAAATATTCGCATTTAAACGGAGAAGAGTATCTTATCGTGCATCACAAGGACACATACGATGAAATCTTAAAAATAATTGCATCAATTTCTAAAGAGGATATTATCTTAAAGAAAAGCAACGATAAAACACGAAAAGGGAAATTAATGATTGATCAGAAACATTTGAATAAAGTGTTTAGTTCAAAATTTAATGCTAAAAATTGGAAAGAGGCACGTTACAAATATTATGTAACTACGAATCCTAAATTAATGCAAGAATTAGTTCCCTTAGCTTATGAAGATCAAAAAAAGTTTTTAATTGATCACGGAACCACAGACCCAATCGCTTCATACAAACAAACTGATTTCGTGAAAGACGAAATTGCGATTGAAGTTCAATTTGGAAAATATGCCTTTGTTGCCTTTGATCTTTTTGTAAAACATTTACTTTTTTACTCTGGAGGCGTAATTAATGTTGGCATTGAAATTTTACCGACAAAAAAAATGCAACAACAAATGGACACAGGTGTTTCTTATTATGAAGGCGAAGTTTACAATGTGTTACGACATGGAAGAAATAATCCTGCAGTTCCTCTTCTTATATTGGGTATTGAACCATAGAATAGCCCAGCCCATAACAGCACCTACAAGAAATTGGCGGTTCAGTGCTTCGTATGACAGTTTTGTGGTTAATCAAACATTGGTGCTTCGTATGAACATTTGTGGTAAAAAATCGCCAACTTCTTGTAGCTGCCAACCGTTAGGCACAATAATTAAAGACAACATATCAATGAATCTATATTCGAGAAGAACATTTCTAAAAAACGGTATCAAGGCGACTTTCTTTATCGCATTTTTGTCTCCATTTCGACAACTCTTCGCTTCTTCGAAAAATGAAACTAAATTCCCATCTTGGACAGAATTAGTAGAATATGCCCGCTGGTGTCCTAATGTTCATAATTTGCAACCACATAAAATCAAAATCATTTCAGAAACTGAAGCTGATTTATATTACGACCCGAGTCGACTTTTGCCAGTGGGAGACCCTAATGCGATTTTTGTTACTGTTGCAATGGGTATTTTTGTTGAGCATCTTTCTATTTCTGCTGCTTCTTATGATATGAAAGTTGAAATTGCCGAGGTGTATAATCCAATAACAACAAGCGCAACAGTAGAAACCCTATTTGCGAAATTAAAACTCATCCCTACTCTTGAAGAAGAAGAACTGGACAAAGAACTAATTACAAAAAGAAGAACATCACGTTTGCACTATGATGGAAAGCCTCTTAAACAAGGCACTTTAGATAAAATAAAAAAGCAGGCTGAGAAATTTGAACATGATTTTTTTTCTTCGTCAGACAAAGAGTTGGTAGATTTTGTGGAAGAACTTAATCAGCAAACATTATTTGAAGACCTTGAGTCAAAACCAGCCAGGGATGAACTCGACCACTTATTCCGCTACACCGAGGAAGAAGCGGAAACTAAAAAAGATGGACTTTGGGCAAAATGTATGGGCTTTTCTGGTTCGTTGATGAAATCTGTTTTTATTCATCACGAAAGATGGGAAAAGGGTTTACGAAAAAAAATACTAAAGAATTATTATAAATCTTCTTTCAAAGGAACAACAACTATTTGTTGGTTTGGAGGAAAGTTTAATAATACAAATGACTGGCTTAATGCTGGAAGAATGTTAGCAAGAAATTGGCTTTTGATCACGAAAGAAAACGCTTACATACACCCTTTCGGCTCACTAATAACAAATAGTGGAGCTTACAAAAAAATCAACGAAAAATTTACTCAGCCAAAAGAGGATAAAAAGATTTGGATGATTTTTAGAGCAGGATACAGTAAAGAACCAACCAGAAGTTTTCGTTTAAGTACTGAAGAAATAATAATTAAATAATAAATGAGACACTTAACCATTTTGTTTTATGCATGGCTGCTTGAACTTTATCGAAAGCCACTTATGCTGTCAGATACTACTATAAAACTGCTTTTTATTCCTGGGTTCAATGGACTTCGTGCTTTCAATGCCAAAGCAAGAGCTTATGCTGAGTTTGTTAAAGCAAAGAGAAAAGTTCCAGCTTATCGGGAATTTTTAAAGTCAAATGGATTTTCAAAACCATCATTCAGCGGAATGCTTCCAAACATAAATGAAATACCTTATACCGATAAGGAAAATTATGTGAAAAAATATTCGATGGATGAAAGATGTGTGAATGGAAAAGTACCATCAAAAGGTGTAATTATTGATGAATCATCAGGCAGTAGCGGAACTGCAACAAATTGGGCAAGAGGAAAAAAGGAAAGAAAAAGAAATGCGAGAATAATAAAATTCGGAATGAGAAACTTATTGGGCAAAGAACCTCTCTTTATTATTAATGCATTTGCTTTAGGTCCATGGGCAACGGGGGTAAATATTACAATGAGTTGTGTAACATTTTCAAAATTGAAATCTCTTGGCCCCGATAAAATAAAAATTGAAAACACTATTAAGCATTTTGGCAAAGAGCATAATTATGTAATTATGGGTTATCCTCCATTCCTAAAAATGTTGGTCGACAATTCGGAAATAAACTGGAAAGAGCATAATGTTTCATTCATATTTGGGGGCGAATCCATGTCTGAAGGCATGCGTGATTATTTAATGCAAAAAGGGATAAAAAAAGTGTATAGTTCGCTTGGTGCTTCTGATTTGGAACTTAATATTTCTGCCGAGAATGATTTCACTATAAGTTTAAGAAGATTATTACGATCAAATGCTGAACTAAGAGAACGGATTTTAAAACACGCAGGGGCTTTACCTATGCTATTTCAGTTTAATCCTTCCGACTTTTTATTTGAATCTTCTGAAACAGGAGAGTTAATTATTACTGTTTGCCGACCAGATTATATTTCTCCTAAAATTAGATACAATATACATGACCGTGGTCATGTATTGCAAATGAAAGAACTCTATTCGATTTTGAAAGAATTAAATATAAATGACACTGAATTAACAAAGCCTTCAACGGACTTGCCAATCCTTTTGCATTATGGCAGAGCCGACATGACCGTTTCTTTTTTTGGTGCTAATATAAGTCCAACTGATATTCAGGAGGCACTCTATAATATGCCGGAATTAGCGAGTATTGTCAATTCCTTTTGTCTTAATGCTATTGAAGACAAGGAAGGAAATAAACAATTACTAGTTTCTTTCGAAATGCAAAAAAATAAAGACCAAACGCCACTTAATTTAAAGCAAACACAAATTGATTTTTTTGAACAACTTACTAATACAAACCAAGACTTTAGAGAAGCAAAAAAAATGACATCGAATAGCGACCAAACAGTTATTCGTTTTTATGAGTTTGCAAAAGGACCATTTGAAAATAATGACATTAGAATAAAAGCAAAATACATAAACTAAGATTAAATGATAATTGGATGGGAAAAATTACTGTGCCTAACAGCACCTAAAAGAAATTGGCGGTTCAGTGGTTAAATGAAGTTTTGTGCTTCGTATCAAGTTCAATGGTGGCAGACAGTTTTCGTCACCGAAATCGCCAACTTCTTGTAGCTGCAAACCGTTAGCGGTAATTCTAAAAGACAACGACAATGAACAAAATAACAACAAGTTTGACCCTATTACTGCTGACCTCTTTGACGGTCTTTGGACAAGAAAAAGGTATTAGCAAAAAAAGTGTTTCAATGACAGTTCAAAACTTCATTCAGACAAATTATCCGACAGCAAAACGATTGAAATATTACAAGGAGCAAGAAAACGATAAAACTTATATTGAATGTGAGTTTAAACTGGACAAAGTTGAATACTCCTTAAAATTTCTTGCTGACAGTTTGGTTGAAACTGAAATTTCAATAGAGTTTAGCGACATATCGACAAATCAACAACAAAGCATAAAAGCCAGTCTTAACAGCCTGTTTTCCAAATATAAAATTTTGGAAAGTCAAGAAGTAAATCCAAAGACAAACCCACTTTACGAAATAAATATTAAAACCAAATCGGGCAATTACTTTGAGTTGTTTTATGACAAATCGGGACAATTGGTAAAGAAAACGGAAATATTCATCAAACCAATTCCATCTCAATTCTAATGAAAAAAACAGCACTCATTATTGGTTTTATATTAGTTTGCAATATTGCCTTTACTCAAAATTTAACTTTTTACGGTTTACTTCCCGCGTTCAATCAAACAGGCAGAATAAGTAAAAAAGTTAATTACAATCTTTTCATTTCAACTACCATTGACGCATTTGATGAGAAAATAAATAGCGTTGAATATCCTGCGACCGACTTGCAATTTTATCTTCAGCCAAGCATTATTTATGTTCATTCGCAAAACTTAAACTTTGCAGGCAGTTATACATATCAACGCAACAACCCTTTCAACGGAAATTTTGTAAATGAACACAGGCTTTGGCAACAAGCAATTTTTTCATTTCCCGTTTCAAGTGGCAGACTTACAAACCGATTTCGATTTGAAGAAAGATTTATTGAAAATAAAGTAACGGGAGAATATCCATTTTCAACTCGTGCAAGATACCAAGTAGGCTTTAACATTCCATTGCAAGGACGGACACTTGACAAACACGAATTTTATTTCAATAGTTACAACGAGTTTTATTTCAGTCTAACAGGAGCAAAAAACGCAACATATAGCGAAAACTGGACTTATGCGGGTTGCGGTTACGACTTGGGCAAAATTGGACGACTTGAATTAGGTTATTTGTTTCAAGTTGCAGTTAGGAATACACAACAAGACTTACGATTTTTAAACCTTGCCCAAATTATGTGGATTACAAATTTCAACTTTCCAAAAAAGAAAAAAGAATAATGAAAATACTACTTGCTGTATTCATCGGGAGCGGACTTGGCGGACTGACAAGGTTCTTACTTTGTAGGTGGGTTGACAGTTGGCACAACTATCACTTTCCTTTCGGGACTTTTGTTGTTAATGTGGTTGCTTGTTTTGCTTTGGGCTTCGTCATTGGACTTGCAGACCACAAACAAATTCTTTCACCGACAGCACGACTTTTTCTGGCTGTTGGTTTTTGTGGTGGTTTTAGCACTTTTTCAACTTTCAGTAGCGAGACATTGACACTCTTTCAAAACGGACACAATACAAGTTTAATCCTTTACACTCTTGGCAGTATTGTGCGTTGTAGCGACATTTGGCGGACTTTTAATTGCGGAACGACTATGACGAAAAGAAGAACTACCGCTAACAGCGGGTTTAAGAAATTGGCGGTGACGTGCTTAAATGAACATTTGTTCTTCGTATCAAGTGCGTTGCTGGCAGACAGTTTTGTGCTCCGAAATCGCCAACTTCTTAAACCCGCAAACCGTTATGCCTCATTGTAGGACGACACAACAAACAGACAAAATTAAGAATGAAAAAAGCTATAATAATTGGGGCGACATCTGGAATAGGTAAAGGACTTGCAAAACTTTTAGCTGACAACAATTATAAAATTGGCCTGACAGGAAGACGTGTTGAATTACTAAATGAATTAAAAAACGAGAATCCAAATTTTTATATAAAATCATTTGACATCAATGACACAAATGTTGTTGGACAGAAATTAGATGAACTTACGACAGAACTTGGCGGACTTGATTTATTAATTATTAGTTCGGGCATTGGCGACATAAATGAAAGCTTAGATTTTGAAATAGAAAAGCGGACAATAGACACGAATGTATTAGGTTTTACTTGTGTTACAGATTGGACTTTTAACTATTTTGAAAAACAAAAATCAGGACATTTAGTTGCAATAAGTTCTATTGGCGGACTACGTGGTAGCAGACAAGCACCTGCATACAATGCGACAAAAGCCTATCAAATAAATTATCTTGAAGGGTTAAGACAAAAGGCTAAAAAACTTAATACATCAATTTTTGTGACAGATATTAGGCCTGGACTTGTTGACACAGAAATGGCGAAAGGAGAAGGATTATTTTGGGTAATGCCTGTTGAAAAAGCAGTTAGACAAATTTTCCAAGCTATAATCGACAAAAAAAAGGTGGCATATGTAACAAGACGCTGGGGACTTATTGCGACAATATTAAAACAAATTCCAAGACCGATTTATGACCGAATGTAACAACATAAAAGAACAACGAAGGCATAACACGGATTTGGCAAAAGTGGCGGTTCAGTGCTCCGCAGACACATTTGTGGTTAATCAAAGTTTAGTTCTCCGCATCAACAT